>NZ_KN390017.1:0-22763 GCF_000213295.2 Capnocytophaga sp. oral taxon 329 str. F0087 | reverse complement strand
GATACGAGTATCTTGATGTAACTTGGATTGGAATGCTTTTATTAGGGTTTATCTCCAAGTTCCTCAAAAAAGTTTAAACACGTTTTATGATAAATTAATTTCATTGTTTCACTATCTTTCCTGTTTCAGTGATTTTAAATATGTCAGTACTATGATAAGAAAAATCTTCTCCTTCATCTAATTCTCCTGAACAAAAAAAATCTGTTTGAATTTTTATTTTAAAGTTCTTATCAATGCAAAATGTTCGCTCTGATGAACATTCATCAGCGAGGCGATAATAAAGAATGATACTGTCTATATAATTCCCTTGTTTATCAAATGTTTGTAACTCTATACGCGGTACTGAATATTCATTTATTCGTATATATCCATATAGAACGGTAGTTATAGAATCATTTATTTGTATTTTCTTTACAGCAAAAGGAGGAGAGTCCTCACTTTCTTGATAATAGGGGTAAGCTATCAAAACTTCTTCATTAGTTATAAAATCAATCGTACCTTTATGAAAAAGGGCATTTACTTCCTTGTTTAACGATTTTTTTAACTTATGAAAGCCTAAAAATTTATCAATATCTACATAATACAAATGATCTTTCACATAACTACCTTTTATACAAAAAGGCAACGAAACTTCTTCTAAATCATCAAACGAAATTTCTTTTGGAGGATAACTTAACTCTTGCTGAGTTGTAGTTTCTTTTTTTTCTGTCTCTTTTTCTGTAACCTTCGGTTTTTGTCTACAAGCTATAAAATTAACAAATAATAAAAATAAAATTATCTTTCTCATTTTTCTATTTTTTTAAACTTTCCTGTTGTATTATCTATTTTATATTCTTCATAATTATCCACTATTATAGAAGATTCATCATATACAAGATATACAGTTGAAATTTTTTGTTTTTTTAAGTTTATATAATAGTATTTTTCATATGCTGATAATGTATTTGCATTATTATAGTATTCGTAACATAATAAAGAATCTATTATATCATTGTTTAAGTAAGAATACAATATAGTTTTTATATGTTCTTCGTGATTATTTTTAACAATCAAATTATTTTTAAATTTCAAGTTTATATTACTATTTAATGTGATACTATCCATTAATTTTTTTTCTTTTCTGAATAGTTTATAATAATTAATTTCAATTTTATCATATAAACAAGAATCTTCTCTATTGAAATAATCTATACTACAAGTTTCTTTTAATTTTTCTATAAACAATTTATCTCCAATTAAAGGACTTCCTAATAAACTATCTGTAATTTCTTTATTTATATTTGGTAGCTCTTGATTTTGATAATCCGTTTGAGATTTACTTTTATTCTGACAAGAAAAAATTATTATTAAAAACGATAATAAAATTCTTTTTATAACACTTTTATTAAATCTTGAATGTAAATGACTATTATGCAAAGAACCCTTTTTCTCTTGAATTGCATTATCAAATTTTTTCTTGTCTTTTCCTGTAATTTGTTTGTTAAAACCAAAATTATTCATTGCAGTTATAAATTTTTGTTCATCAGAATCTTTTAAAATATAATATCATCAATAATATACTTATCCTTCTTCTTAGCTACTTTTAATTGTACGCTATCATATCTATTAAAAAAGAAATCAAAAATATAAACATTATATCTTTCTGAACTTATTTTCTTTACTTTAAGAGAGTCTAACCATTTTAGGTTGATATCTTGGGCATTTAGAATAAAATCCATATCTCTATCTTCAGTAGGTTTTATTTTTTTTATCAATTTATTTGATAAATAATTTTTCTTAATTCTTATCAATTCATCTTCACATTTTTTTTCTTCTTCATATAAATCAGAGCACGGTATTTTATCTCGTTGCCTGATGTACTTATCATAAAATTCCAAAATCATTTTTGTAGCTTCATCAGTTTCTTCTTTAGGCACTTGAATTGGTGCAATTGTATCTTTTTCTACTATGGTATCTCTTTTGATAGAGGAAATAGTATCTGTAGTATCATCAGAAGATGATACTTGGGTATTGTTATTGTTACAAGAAAATAACAATAAACACGCTGAAATAAAATAATAAATCTTTACCATCTGAATATTTTAAAATTAACTTCTCTTTTTTCTTCTTTTCTCTTTTTGAAGCTGTTTAAACTTATTTCTATAATAAAGTAAAAGTTCCCGAAAATTAGTAATTTTGTGTTTGAAAAAAAAGAACACCAAAATTCAGGAACTTTGGGCAAAGATACAATAAATAATTGGATTATTCCCTTTTTAAGTGTAGGAAAGTAAAAAAGAAAACTATATATGTCTTGCGTTCAAGTTCCTCAAAAAAGTTTAAACACGTTTTTAATAATGTTTTTTGCCTATAGGTTAAATATAAGAAAAATTTTCCCCCTATACTTTCCCTTTACTTTGGATATAGCTTCCCTTTAGGATCACCGAACAAATTTCGAAAGACCGCCAAAGTATAAACATCTAATTCCCCACTAAACCCCAGAAAAATATCCTACCCAGCCCTCCCAATCCTCCCAGCCTTCTCAGCCCTCCCACTTGTCCCACTTGTCTCACCTGTCCCACAATCGCCCCCACATACCCAGCTCCATGCATTCGCTGGCTTTGGCTCGCACTCCCACCCGTTCCACTCGTCTCACTTGTCCCACTCGTCCCACTCGTCCCACTCGTCTCACCTGTCCCACAATCGCCCGTGCAGCTCGCACTCCCACTCGTCCCACAATCGCCGGTGCGGCTCGCACTCCCACCCGCCCCACCTGTCCCACAATCGCCCCCACATACCCAGCTCCATGCATTCGCTGGCTTTGGCTCGCCCTCCCACTTGTCCCACCTGTCCCACTTGTCTCACTCGTCTCACCTGTCCCACCCGTCCCATAATCGCCGGTGCGGCTCGCCCTCCCACTCGTCCCAGCCTTCCCATTCTTCACAGCCCTCCCAATCCTCCCAGCCTTCTCAGCCCTCTCAATCCTCTCAGCCTTCTCAGCCCTCCCATTAATCAAATAATTTTTATTAATTACCAATTATTTATTAGTTTTGCAAAAATATTTAAAACACCATACAAAAAATGAATATTGCTATAGGTAATGACCACGCCGGAGTAGCCTACAAACAGGCCATCATAACAGCCCTCCAAGCACAAGGGCATCAAGTACTTAATTGCGGAACCGACACTCCCGAGAGTGTAGATTACCCCGACTTTGGGCACGCGGTTGCCCGTGCTATCGAAGAAGGCAAAGCACAAGTGGGCATTGTCATTTGCGGCAGCGGCAACGGTATCGCTATGACCGTCAATAAACACGCTTCTATACGCTGCGCCCTCTGCTGGACAAAAGAAATCGCCGCTCTCGCTCGCGCTCATAACGACGCTAATGTGGTGAGTATCCCAGCGCGTTTCACCGCTATAGAGCAGGCAGTAGCCATTGTCGAGACTTTCCTCGCTACCCCTTTTGAAGGAGGGCGACACCAAAAAAGAGTATGCAAAATTTAACTTCCCCTTAAAAGAGCAAAAGTGAACTGGTTAGAACGAACAGAACTCCTCGTAAAAGAAGAAGGGATACAAAAATTGCAAAATGCCCGGGTGCTAATAGTAGGATTGGGCGGAGTAGGGGGGTCTGCGGCAGAGTTTATCACTCGTGCAGGCATAGGCAACCTCACTATAGTAGATGGCGATGTGGTATCGCTCACTAATATCAACCGCCAGCTACCCGCTTTGCATAGCACCATAGGCAAACCTAAAACAGAAGTAGTAGCAGAGCGCCTTTTAGACATCAACCCCGCTCTTAACCTTACGGTCATAAACGAGTTTTTATCGCCTGAGCGCGCGTGGGATATTGTCACCCCTGACTACGATTATGTGATAGACTGCATCGATAGCATCACTCCGAAGCTCAATCTTATTTTGTCCTCAAAGCGCAAACGCGTAAAGATAGTCAGTTGTATGGGGGCAGGAGGGGCAACCGATGTTTCGCAAATAAAGGTCGTCGATTTGATGAAGACCTATAATTGCCCATTGGCGAAGTTCATCCGCAAACGACTCAAAAACGAACACATCGATTCCGGAGTAAAGGCGGTCTTTTCGGCAGAGATAGTTTCTAAGGACAGTATGCAGCGCACCGATGGCTTAGATTATAAGAAGTCGTATTACGGCACCATCAGTTTTCTCCCAGCCGCCTTCGGACTCCACGCCGCTGCCACCGTAATAAACTATCTACTAAAGCGATAACTTAAGTTTGCTAAATAGGCAATAATTTTGTATATTTGCATTTTTAGAACATAAATAACAATATGCCTTCAATTCGAATCTTTTGGACAATCACAGCGGTTTCAGTAATGGCTCTTGCTCTTGTGTTTTTCCCTATAGATAGCTTTGAAACTTATGGCATTCCCTGCGCAATAGCCTTAGGCATATCGGTAGGGGTTCTTTCCTATTTGGCTATGGCCAAGGTTAAAAATTTTAGCGAACTCTACACCGCTATGTACGATAAAGAGGCTAAGTCAAATAACTTTATCAGTGTGGCCATTACGTATGCCATAATGGTGGGGTCGAGTATTTTGTTTTACCAATTGATAAGTCATCGTATTGAGAATTTACTTAAAGCAGAAGGAGTTTATACCCAAGCAACTATTGAAGAGCGGCAAAAAGACACCAGTCGCAGAAGAGGCAGCATTTATACTACTTACACTATAAGGATAACATATAATGATAAGCAAAGCGGACAATCCCATAAGGTCAATGGTAAAATTGCTAAAGATGTCTATGAAAATCTCTATCAAGGTCAAGAAATAGAAGTGCTTTATTTACCTAAACACCCCTCCATTTTCCGATTGATGACAGAGGACAACATCACACGTTACAAATAACTAAAAAGTTGAAAGATGAGTTTGTGGTATTTTGATAAGTTATTTGATAGAGAAGAGATAACAATTTTCGTGTTTTACGATTATTTTGTACATTTGCATTTTGAAAACAATTAAAATCTGAAAACTATGGCAAGAGAGATAAAACCAACCCCTGTATTAGAGGGACAAGATGTAATAGAGTTCTATAAAAAAATGGCCTCTTTCAAAGATGATTTAAAAAAATTAGGTATTACTCGCGAGAGTATAGAGAGAGATGCTGCTAAATTTAGAACGATGTTTAAAGTAAAAGTTGTAGGCGATGAAAAATAATGCAGATGAAATATCTATTTTATTGCTCACAGAAAACTATCCGATAAAACCTTTTGATTGTGAAGACGAAGATTTGAACGATTTTCTATTTAATGAAGCAGTTCCTTATCGAAAAGAATTGCTGGCTACCACTTTTGTAATGGAGAATGATAAACAGACCTTAGGTTATTACAGTTTGCTGAATGATAGCTTACAATTAAAGGAAGAAATGTTTACCAGCAAGAGTCAGTTCAGAAAATTCTTAAGAGAGTTAGTGCCTTATCCTAAACGACATTTAAAAACAATACCAGCTCTTAAGATAGGGCGTTTAGCTATTGATAAAACTTTCAAAGGTAAAGGATTAGGTTCTGTGATTATGGCAAACATCATTAGTAAATGTATCAAGATGAATGAGGAACAAGCCTGCAGACTTATCACGGTTGATGCTTATAAGCAGGCAGTACCTTTTTATCAAAAGATGGGATTTAAGTTTTTAATAGAAGGAGATAAAGACGATACCACCCGACTAATGTTCCTTGATTTAACAAGTTTTATTTAGAAAACAAAACCAACCCCCTTTCTAACGACTAACGACTAACAACTAATAAATAATTATACTAAAAATGTTAAAAAATAGTAATCCAACACAAACCAATGCTTGGAAAGCATTGCAAAAACATTTCGCGGAAGTAAAAGACCGCCATACCCTTTCTCTTTTCGAGAAAGATGCTGCTCGCGCTGATAAATTCAGCATTCAGTGGCACGATTTCTATGTAGATTATTCTAAAAACCGCATTGATGAGGAAACAATGAAGCTCCTCGAGCAATTAGCGGACGAGTGTAACCTTAAAGAGGCTATCGAAAAGTACTTCGGTGGCGACCTTATTAACAACACCGAAAAACGTGCGGTTTTGCACACAGCCCTTCGCGCGCCCGAAAACAGCGTAGTGAATGTCGATGGCAAGAACGTAATGCCCGAAGTAGCAGCTGTAAAGCACAAAATCAAACAGTTTAGCGAGGAAGTCATCAGTGGCAAACGCAAAGGTTATAGCGGTAAAGCCTTTACCGATGTAGTAAATATTGGTATTGGTGGCTCTGATTTAGGTCCAGCAATGGTAACAGAGGCACTTAAGTTCTACAAAAATCACCTCAATGTACATTTCATCAGCAATGTAGATGGTGACCACGTGCTCGAAACCATTAAGCACCTCAATCCAGAAACTACCCTGATAGTGATTGTATCTAAAACTTTCACTACATTAGAAACCCTTTCTAACGCTCTTACTGTAAAAGAATGGTTTCTCAAATCAGGTAGCGAGAAAGATATTGCTAAACACTTTGTAGCGGTGTCTACTAACCTACAAGAGATTGACAAATTCGGCATCGACCCTGATAACGTATTCCCTATGTGGGATTGGGTAGGCGGACGCTTCTCATTGTGGAGTGCCGTAGGCTTGAGCATCGCTCTATCAGTAGGATATGACAATTTTGATAAATTGCTCAAAGGAGCGCACGCTATAGACGAGCATTTCCGTACAGCTCCGTTTGCAAACAATATTCCGGTAGTCTTGGCATTGCTCAGTGTGTGGTACAACAACTTCTACGGAGCTGAAAGTCAAGCTATCATTCCTTATACTCAGTATTTGCACCGCTTAGCAGCATACCTACAACAAGGTATAATGGAAAGTAACGGCAAGCAAACCGACCGCGATGGCAACCCTATCCCTTATCAAACAGGGGTGATTATCTGGGGCGAACCAGGTACGAACTCTCAACACGCGTTCTTCCAGCTTATTCACCAAGGTACTAAATTGATACCTACTGATTTCATTGGCTTTAAACACTCATTGCACGGTAATACCGACCATCATAACAAGCTAATGGCCAACTTCTTTGCTCAAACCGAAGCCCTTCTTAAAGGTAAGACTGAAGCTGAGGTGCGCAAAGAAATGGGCGATAAGGTAAACGAAGCGTTGGTGCCTTTCAAAGTATTTACAGGCAATCGTCCTACCACTTCTTTCCTTATTGATAAACTTACCCCAGAGAGCTTAGGTAGCCTTATTGCTATGTACGAGCATAAGATATTCGTAGAGGGCGTTATTTGGAACATCTATAGCTACGACCAATGGGGCGTAGAGCTTGGCAAACAGTTGGCAAGCAAAATTCTTAAAGACATTGCAACTACTGAAATCTCAGCTCACGACAGCTCAACCACCAATTTACTAAAACAATTTAAAAAATAAATAAAGGTGTTAGTTATCAGTCGTTAGTGGTTAGAAATCGTAGTATTCTAACGACTAACGACTAACGACTAACGACTAACAGCTAATCGCTAAAAATGATTCATATTAGAACAACCGAAGAAATAGAACTACTACATCAGGCAGCCCAAGTGGTATCACGCACTTTGGGGTTAATGGCAAAAGAAGTAAAACCAGGGGTAACCACCCTCTACTTAGATAAGATAGCAGAAGAATATATTCGCAGTCAGGGGGCAATCCCAGGATTTTTGGGGTTGTATGGCTTCCCTAACACGCTATGTATGAGTCCTAATGCACAAGTAGTACACGGTATCCCTAACGACCGTCCGCTACAAGAGGGCGACATCATCTCAATAGACTGTGGAGCTTTGAAAAACGGTTACTACGGCGACCACGCTTATACTTTCGAGGTAGGCGAAGTAGCTCCCGAAGTAAAAGAACTATTACGTGTAACCAAAGAATCGTTGTATATAGGTATCCGTCAGTTTCGTGCGGGCAATCGTGTAGGCGATGTGGGACACGCTATACAACAACACTGCGAGGCTCACGGCTACGGAGTAGTGCGCGAACTCGTAGGGCACGGCGTAGGACGCAAGATGCACGAAGACCCCGAGATGCCCAACTACGGAAAGCGCGGTAATGGTAAGAAGTTTAAAGACGGAATGGTAGTGGCCATAGAGCCGATGATAAATATGGGTACTAAGAGTATTCGCCAACTAAAAGACGGCTGGACAATCCTCACTGCCGATGGCAAACCTTCAGCCCACTTCGAACACGATGTAGCCCTCATCGATGGCAAACCCCGATTGCTTTCCACCTTCAAATACATATACGAAGCCTTAGGCATTGAAAGCAATGAAGAGGATGAGTTTTTGCTCAATTAGCAAAATTTAAATAGCATTAAAAAAAGAGAGCATAATGGAAAAAGAAAAAGTAAACGAGAGAGTAGTGCTGCACAAAACCCATAATGCAGAGACTATAGAGATTAGAAACCCCAGTGAAAAGCTATTAGCTTTTATGGATGAGCTTGCTGAGAGAGCAAGAAAGCGGAAAGAAGAAATAATGAAAAAAATATATAAAGAAGAAGATTATATAACTATTTAACAGTGAACTTAAGTGATAAACATCATTTTATTTCACCCCAACATTTTAGAAGTTACCTTTTTCATACCCTATTTACAAAAGAAAATCCTAAAGATTTGCTCATAAGTAATAGAGTTATCCCTAATATTCATATAGGGAACCATTATATCTCTTTTATCTATAAACAAAAACATCAACCCTATGTAGATATTCTTACTGAGGAACTAGAAGAATATCAAAAGTAATTCAAAATTCATAATTAAAAGAAATGTACAGAACGCATACTTGTGGAGAGCTACGCCTCTCGCACGAAAACCAACAAGTAACCCTTAGCGGATGGGTGCAACGCGTCCGCAATAAGGGATTTATGATTTGGGTAGACCTACGCGACCGCTATGGCATTACCCAGCTTATTTTTGACGAAGAACGCACTGACAAAGCAGTATTCGAGAAAGCGAAAACCCTTTCGCGCGAAGACGTGATTCAGATACAAGGTACTGTTATCAAGCGCGAGGCTGCTAATACAAATATCCCTACGGGAGAGGTGGAAATCCTCGTTACAGCACTCACCTTGCTCAACCATTCTGAACTTCCTCCTTTTACCATTGAAGACAATACCGATGGCGGTGAAGACCTCCGTATGAAGTACCGCTATCTCGATATACGTCGTACCCCTGTGCGCGATAACCTTATTTTCCGCCACAAAGTGGGGATAATGGTGCGCAACTACCTTTCTGAACAAGGTTTTATAGAGGTAGAAACCCCTGTACTTATCAAATCAACGCCTGAAGGAGCACGCGATTTTGTAGTGCCTAGCCGTATGAACCCAGGTGAGTTCTACGCTCTCCCTCAATCGCCACAAACCTTTAAGCAGTTGCTTATGGTAGGCGGATTAGACAAATACTTCCAAATTGTAAAGTGCTTCCGCGATGAAGACCTCCGCGCTGACCGTCAGCCAGAGTTTACCCAAATAGACTGCGAAATGTCGTTTGTAGAACAAGAGGACATCATCCAGACCTTTGAAGGATTGGCAAAACACCTCCTCAAAGAACTCAAAGGCTTAGAGTTCGGGGCTTTCCCTCGTATGACCTACGCCGAGGCAATGAAAACTTATGGCAACGACAAACCCGATATCCGTTTTGGTATGAAGTTCGGCGAGCTCAACGACCTTGCGCAACACCGCGATTTTAAGGTTTTCAACGAAGCAGAATTAGTAGTAGGTATTGCCGTACCTGGTGCTAACAGCTATACCCGCAAAGAGATTGACGCTTTGGTAGAATGGGTAAAACGTCCGCAAGTAGGCGCTTCGGGAATGGTATATGTAAAATGCAATGAAGACGGCACCTTCAAATCGTCAGTAGATAAATTCTATAACGAGGATGACCTCAAAGCGTGGGCAGAGCGCACTGGCGCTCAAGCAGGCGACCTTATCTGCATCCTTTCAGGCAAGGCAAATAAAGTACGTGGACAACTCAGTGCCCTCCGTATGGAACTCGCTGAGCGTCTCGGCTTGCGCAAACCTGATGAGTATGCCCCTCTGTGGGTGGTAGATTTCCCACTTTTGGAATGGAGCGAAGAGGAAGAGCGCTTCTTTGCGATGCACCACCCTTTCACCTCTCCTAAACCTGAGGATATTCCGTTACTCGACAGCAACCCAGGGGCAGTACGTGCAAATGCTTACGACCTCGTGCTCAACGGTAATGAAGTAGGCGGTGGTTCTATACGTATCTTCAACCAAGAGTTACAAGCCAAAATGTTTGAGCTATTAGGCTTTACCCCAGAGCAAGCACAGGCACAATTTGGCTTCTTGATGAACGCCTTCCGATACGGTGCTCCTCCTCACGGTGGTTTGGCTTTTGGTTTCGACCGATTGGTAGCACTGCTCGGCGGACAAGAAACTATCCGCGACTTTATCGCTTTCCCTAAAAACAATAGCGGTCGCGATGTGATGATTGATGCCCCCTCCCCTATCGATGATGCGCAACTGAAAGAACTAAGCATTCAATTAGCAAATTAGAAATTAAAATTCTTTTAATGACTAAGAAAATTCCAGCTCTATTTGTAGGACACGGTAACCCTATGAACGCTCTTGATGAGCAGAATCCTTTTAACCAAAAGTTTGCCGAAATCACACAGACTTTTGATAAACCAAAAGCTATCTTGTGTATTTCTGCTCACTGGTATAGTGAGGGGTTATTTATTATGGGAAACCCTAACCCTCCAATGATGTATGATTTCTACGGATTTCCAAAAGCTCTCAGCGAAGTGCAATATCCCGCTAAAGGTTCTCCAGAGTTAGTAGCACAAGTGAAAGAACTACTTGCAGATACTGACCTAAAAGTAGACCCCGAACGTGGATTTGACCACGGTGCTTGGGCGGTATTAAAGTTCTTGTACCCCAAGGCAGATATTCCCGTAGTACAACTGAGCTTAGATGCTACCAAGCCTGCTCAATGGCACGCCGATTTAGCCAAAAAACTCGCTCCCTTGCGCAAACAAGGAGTATTGATTTTAGCAAGCGGGGATATTATACATAACTTACGCCTGATGAACTTTCGTTATATCAATGATTTAGGGTTATGATTGGGCTTTTGCCTTTCGTGATCAAATCAATCAAACGATAACCGATAATAACTTAGAGGTATTAGTTCATTTTGAGCAATTCGGAGAAAACGCAAAACTATCAGTCCCCACCCCCGATCATTACTTGCCTTTGCTCTATGTAATGGCTTTGCGAGAAGAAGATGATGAAGTGCTGATTTTCAATGATTCAATAGTAGGAGGTTCTATCAGTATGACCTCAGTACTCGTAGGAGGAAAGTCTTAGATCATAAGAATTAAATCTATAAAAAAAGGCTGTTGCAAAGTAAAATTTGCGACAGCCTTTGTTCTGTTTACGAAAAATAATATTACTTTTGCAATGTAAAATGCTAAAAATAAAATGTATATGAAACAAGTTTTAAAAGCAGTAGGCTTAGTGCTCTTACTACTCACTTCTTGTAGCAAAGAGGAATCTAACCCTAACAATGGTAACGGAAATGGGAACGGTAACGGAAATGTTACCCCACCCGTAGAACAAAAAGCAATTGTGATCACTTCGTATAGCAAAAACTACGGCTATGCAGGTGATAGCGTGGATATTTTAGGCGAAAATTTCCCTAAAAAAGAACAATGTAAAGTAACTTTTGGAGATACTGAAGCTACTATCACCTCAGTTTCAGCCGATGGCAAGAAACTCACCCTTGTATTACCCCGCAGTAGTACCTATTTGCCAGAGTTGAAATTCTACTTTGGCGAAAAAACTGTGGTAGACAACAAAGTAACCAATGACTATGAGCAAAAAATAGGTATTATTGACAAGGCTGTAGGGGAATGGGTAAAGACTCAATGTCGTTATATTAGTCAAAATGAAAGTAGTACTTATATACAAGTACAAGTTGTAAAAGATCGTATCTATTGTAATGCTATGTCGTATTACCGTGAAATTTTTTTCAGTAAAGATAATGGTATTAGTTGGAAAAAATGGGCTTCTTCAGGCCCTTTTGTAAGTCAATCAAATTTTTATATAACGCCTTCTTATGAAGGACTTAATCTTTATACAGGATTTAAAAAACAGGAAACAGGAGTTTACAAAGTGCCTTCTGAAGGAATAGAGGGTTTTACAATTAATCCAGGAGAACTTGTTTTTGAAATAGAAAATAAACCCTACAGTAAGGTATTTTGTGACGATACTATGAAAAATATTGTATTTGTTGCGCAAGATGGCAGTGTTTATAAATCGACTAATGGGAAAGATTTTAATATGATAAAAGAAAATAACGTATTTTTTCCCACAGCAGCTCATTTTCAAAGAGATATAAACCATATATGGGTTGGAGGAGGTGTGTATGACAAAGATGTTCCATACAAAAAAGAAATACCTTATATACTATTCTGTAATGGTAATAATGGACAATGGACAGAATATATACACAAATCAGCCTCTGAAGGATTAGTATCATACATAATCTCAATAGATTTCCCCACTAATGAAGTAGGATATAGCATTTTATGGTTAGAAGAAAAATATAAAATACTAAAATCAACAAATGGAGGACATAATTGGCAAGAACTATCTTTTGTACTAAGAAAAACAGGCTCAGAAAATACTGATATATCTATGGCTTTTCAAAATGAAAATACGGGCTGGGTATCATTAGACAAAGTTATCTATAAAACTACTGATGGTGGCAATACTTGGCAAAAGGAGTTTGAAGCCGAAAGCAATATCAAAAAACTTTACTATACTCAAAATGTGTTATACGCTTTTGCCGAAAATGGTTTGCTATACCGCTACTATTTTAAATAGTGAATTTACAGGCTTAAAAGAAAACATCGCTTTTTGCCTTGAGAACAAGCTCGATATGGCACTGTTTTGCTATTAGTGAAAAGTTGCTAAACAAAAGCTGTCGCAAATCTTACTTTGCGACAGCTTTTTTTATACTATCTCGCCGACTTTCCTTCGCTTATTGTTCGCTCATTGTTCGCTCATCGTTCGTCACATACTCGGCTGCGCCAGCTCGCCGACTTTTGTTCGCTCATCGTTCGATTATCCTTCGCTCATCGTTCGGTGAAAGTAAGGGCAAATTAACTTAGGGGTTAATTCTTTATGTATTTTGCTAATGTTTTCATTAGGTCTTGTCCGCGTAGGGTTTCGCCTTGACTTAATAAGTTGCCCTCAGGGTCAATGAGGAATGCTGAAGGTAGGCTCTCTACTCCATAACTGTCAGAAGTCTTTTTGTCGTCTAAAAGTTGCGTCCAGACTAAACCATCGGCCTTGATGGCGTCTAACCATTTTTCGCGGTCGCGGGGTTTGTCTACTGATACTGATACAATAGTGAAGTTCTGATTTTTGTAGGTATTATAGGCCTTGCGTAGGTGGCGACTCTCTTGTCGGCAAGGGCCACACCACGATGCCCAAAAATCTATCAGCACATATTTGCCTTTTAGAGAGGAAAGGTTGAACTTTTCGCCACTAGGCTGTACCAATTCTATAGCAGGTACAGGACTATGGCGCTGTAGCGATTGTGCTAAGCTCGGCAGCACTCCTAAAAAAAGAAGGGCTATAGTAGCTATGCATATTCTCTTTTTCATAAATATAATAAATTGTTTATTAATACATTGGCACTTCCCACAAAAACAATGCCACGAAAAAATATAAGATTTAATTTCAGAAAAAGTTTGTCTATTCAAAAAAAAGAATTACCTTTGCGACAATAAACGTAAAAATTTAGAAAAACTATGAAAAAATTATTTTTATTTGCAGCCGTTATTTTTGCTAGTGCTTCTTACGCACAAACTGAAAAAGGAAATTGGTTTGCAGGTTCTGACTTAGGACTTTCTTACACATCTGAAACCACTACTCCTAAATATGATGGTACTAAAGGGAGTGAAACAACAGTATCTACTCTTAAGTTCACTCCTAATGTTAACTATTTTGTGATAGACAATTTGGCAGTAGGTTTAGGTTTAGAGTACACTAATATTAAAACAAAAGGGGTATCAGATAGTAAAAATATGTTTACTATAGCACCTAATGCTACTTATTTCTTCCCACTAAGTGCTAACTTGGCACCATTTGTAGGGGCTAAAGTAGGTTATGCTATGGCGTCAGCAGGAAGTTCTGATGCTAATAAGGATAACGGATTAGTATTTGGTGGTAAAGCAGGGATTGCTTATTTTGTAAACCAAGGAGCGGCTATCACCGGTTATGTAGGTTATGATAGCTATTCACTTAAGAATAAAGCAGATAGCAAAGCTGAAACCCAAAGAGGAATCTTAGGCGTAGGCGTAGGGGTTGCTTTGTTCTTTTAATATAATATAAAGAGAAAGACGAAAAAACAATAATAACTTTGCCAAAGGAGTTAATGTAAATCCTTTGGCAAGGTTTATTTGCTAACTACAGACAACTAATGCAACCAATGACAACTACTGACAACTAATAACTAACAATTAATATGAAACACTTTGTATTACCGGTAGGGCTGCTGCTATTAGTGGCTTGCCAGCAAAATCAAACTCCTTCCTCTACTAATGAAGAGAAAATGAATTATCCACAAACACGCAAAGACAGTACTGTAGATACTTACTTCGGTACTCAAGTGGCTGACCCCTATAGATGGTTAGAAGATGACCGCTCGGCTGAAACTGCTGCGTGGGTGAAGGCTCAGAATGCTTTCACTTTTGACTATCTCTCTAAAATTCCTTATAGACAAACTATCAAAGAGAAATTAGAAAAGCTGTGGAACTACGAAAAAATAGGTTCACCTTTTGTAGAAGGCGATTACACCTATTATTATAAGAACGATGGACTGCAAAACCAGTCGGTGTTGTACCGCAAAGACAAAGACGGTAAAGAAGAAGTGTTTTTGAATCCTAATACTTTTTCGGCTGACGGTACCACCTCATTAGCTACAGTGGCTTTCACCGAAGACGGCTCGCTTGTGGCGTACCTCATCTCGGAGGGCGGTAGCGACTGGCGCAAGGGCATTGTATTAGATGCTAAAACTAAGAAACAAATAGGCGAGACCTTAGTAGATATAAAATTTAGCGGCATAGCGTGGAAAGGCAATGAAGGTTTTTACTATTCGAGCTATGACAAACCCAAAGGTAGTGAGTTATCGGCTAAGACTGACCAACATAAGCTATACTACCATAAACTTGGCACTCCGCAAAGTCAAGATGTATTGGTATTTGGCGGTACTCCTGCCGAAAAATACCGCTATGTATCGGGCAGCGTGTCGGACGATGGCACTTATCTCTTCATTTCGGCTGCCAATGCGACTTCAGGCAACAAATTATTTGTAAAAGATTTGACCAAACCTAACGCTCCTCTTGTAACTATCACCGATAGCTTTGACGGCGATACAAGCTTTGTGAGCAACCAAGGTACGACCTTCTTCTTAGAGACGAACCTAAATGCTCCTAATGGCAGATTGGTGAAGGTAGAGGCTAAAAATCCGCAACCTGCTCACTGGCAAGATGTGATTGCAGAAACGGATAATGTATTGAGCATCAGTACCGCTGGCGAGTATCTTTTCGCTCACTATATGGTAGATGCGCTTTCAAAAGTAAAACAGTACGACTATACAGGCAAGCTCGTGCGCGAGGTGCAATTGCCTAATATAGGTACTGCGAGTGGCTTCCACGCTAAGAAGAAAGAAGTGCATACTTATTTCACTTTTACTAACTATGCTACCCCCAGCAGTATCTATAAAATGGACTTAGCTTCAGGGGCTATTGAGCAATATTGGAAACCAGCGATTGCTTTTGATGCTACCCAATATGAGTCGAAGCAAGTATTTTACACTTCTAAAGACGGAACCAAAGTGCCAATGATGATTACCTATAAAAAAGGATTGAAGTTAGATGGCAAAAATCCTACCTTATTATATGGTTACGGAGGTTTTAACGTAAGTTTGACTCCTGCTTTTAGCGTGGTAAATGCTGTGTGGATGGAGCAAGGCGGTGTATATGCTGTACCTAACTTACGCGGAGGAGGCGAATATGGTAAAAAATGGCACGATGCCGGTACTAAGATGCAGAAACAGAATGTGTTTGACGATTTTATAGCGGCAGCTGAATACCTTATTAAAGAGAAATACACCTCGCCTGCTTATTTGGCTATCAAAGGAGGTTCTAACGGTGGGCTGTTAGTAGGCGCTACTATGCTACAACGCCCTGACCTCTTTAGGGTGGCACTTCCGGCAGTGGGTGTGCTTGATATGCTACGTTATCACACCTTTACGGCAGGTGCTGGTTGGGCGTACGACTATGGTACTGCTGATGACAGCGCCGAGATGTTTGAATACCTAAAAGGTTATTCGCCCTTTCATAATGTGAAAAAAGGTGTCAGCTACCCAGCAACCCTCATCACCACTGGTGACCACGATGATAGGGTAGTGCCTGCCCACAGTTTTAAATTTGCGGCAGAGCTACAGAGCAAGCAAGAGGGTAATTTGCCTATACTTATCAGGATAGAAACCAATGCAGGGCACGGAGCCGGTACCCCAGTGAGCAAAACCATAGAGCAAAATGCCGATTTGCAAGCGTTTACCTTGTGGAATATGGGTATTAAAAAGTAACAAATAAGTATATAAAAACGTTTTTCTTTTAATCTTTTTTTACAAATAGGTGTGACGAAACGCGGTGAATTGTGAATAAATTGTTAAATTTCGCTCTCCATCAAAAATAAAAGTAGATAAATTTTGCTGGTGTGAAATAAAATGCGTACGTTTGCGCCCTAATTAAATGTGAATTTAAACAATGTTTATGGCAAGAAGAATATTTGTAGTGCTACTATCATTCTTTGTAATGACAGCGTGTAGACGTGGAGGTGGCGATAACAAAGGAGAGCTTGTAGGTGTAGGGGGTAAGAGCTGGAAGCAGCCTACTCCGTATGGTATGACGCTTATCCCGAGTGGTTCTTTCATTATGGGTAGTTCTGATGATGATAAGACCGCGAGTTTAAACGCTCCAGTCAAAACTGTGAGTGTTGGTTCGTTTTATATGGACGAAACTGAAATTACAAATAGTGAGTACCGCCAATTTGTGAATTGGGTGCGCGACTCTATTATCCGTACTCAGTTAGCCGATATGGCTGAACAAACAGGCCAAACCTCAGGTAGCGGTGGTATTGGTGACTTTGCATACTTAGACACTAATACAGAGAAGATGAACGCTTACCAACAGTATCTTCAAAATACTTACGGTGACCAAAAAGCGCGTAAACTCAATAAGAAGAAAGCACTTATTTGGGATACAAATAAATATCCTGATGAGTACTATTCTGAAGTAATGGACAAAATGTACTTGCCCGAAGAGGAAGCTTATAACGGCAAGCGCATTATGGACGTACAAAAGTTTGAGTTTAAATATCAATGGCTTGATATGGAAAAAGCTGCTCGTGCAAGAGGTAAACGTAAAGACTTCATTAAAGAAGAAATAGTGAAAGTTTATCCTGATACTACTGTATGGATTAGAGACTTTAACTACTCATATAATGAGCCTATGCACAATGACTATTTCTGGCACGAAGCCTACGGGGATTATCCTGTAGTAGGTGTAAGCTGGATACAAGCGAAGGCTTTCTGCGAGTGGCGTACTCTTAATAAGAATGCTTATCAGAAATCAAAAGGTGATTATACGGTGAATGCTTTCCGCCTACCGATTGAATCGGAGTGGGAATATGCAGCACGTGGTGGGCTACCAGGAGGTACTTATCCTTGGGGAGGTCCTTATACCTATGATGATAAAGCGTGCTTTTTGGCGAACTTTAAACCACTACGTGGTGACTACGCCTCAGACAACGCCCTTTATACTGTAGAAGCAAAATCGTACGAGCCTAACGGATACAACCTATATAATATGGCTGGTAACGTATCGGAATGGACAAATACTTCATACGACCCTAACTCTTATGAATATATGTCGACAATGAACCCTAACGTATTGGACGACAACAACAGACGTAAGGTAATACGCGGAGGTTCTTGGAAAGACGTAGCCTTTATGCTGCAAGTAAATACCCGTGACTATGAGTATCAAGACTCTGCGCGTAGCTACATTGGCTTCCGCACAGTACAAGACTTTATGGGTATCAGCGAAAAACAACAAGCTAAATCAGCACGAGGCTATAGATAGAATAGTAAACAAATAATCAAAAAAAACCAAAAACAAATAAACTAACAACATTTTTAATTTCAGAGTATTATGGCAGGAAGTAAAGTAACAAAGAGAATTTTCAATTATGCTTATGGTATAGGAGCCTCTATAGTAATTGTAGGTGCCTTGGCTAAGATTTTGCACGCAGATATTATGGGTATTAGTGGTAGTGTGCTATTGGCAATAGGTATGGGTACTGAGGCAGTTATCTTCTTTATGTCGGCATTTGAGCCAGTAGAAGAAGAGCTAGATTGGTCATTGGTATACCCAGAGCTAAAAGGTGGAGAGCCAGTATCACGCCAAGTGCAAGCTGTAGCCCAACAAGTAAATCCAGCAGAAGAGAAAGCACTAAAAGAATCTCTTTCTGAAAAATTAGATGCTATTTTAGCAGAAGCTAATATTGACGCTAACTTAATGCGTTCATTAGGTAAATCGATAGAAAACTTTGCAGAAGCAAGCAAAGAAATCGCTCCTGTAGCAGGTACTATGGTAGCAACCCACAAATATGGTGAAGAGCTATCAGAGGCAGCCTCTAACTTAGAATCACTAAATAGCCTTTACAAATTACAATTAGAAAGAACTGAACGTCAGGTTTCTGCTCAAGCAGGTATTGCCGATAATCTAGACTCATTGAACAAACAAATGCTTTCATTTAAAGACAATCTAAAATCTTTGAACACAATTTATGGAGGTATGTTGTCAGCAATGGGAGGTGCTCGATAAGAAGAATTTATTAACTTAACTAATTTAAAAATTTAGCTTATGGCAGGTGGAAAGGCAAGTCCTAGACAGAAAATGATTAACCTGATGTATCTGGTTTTCCTTGCGATGATAGCGCTTAATATGGGGAAACAAGTATTGGATGCATTTGGGTTAGTTAATGCAAAATTTGAATCAGCAAATACAAGGGCCAACGGTACCATCGCGGCTGCTTTTGCTGATCTGGAAACTAAAGCGAGTGAAAACCCAAAACAGTATGCTGCGATTTTAGAACAATCGAAGCAGATAAAATCACTCTCTTCTGATTTGTATAGCTATATCCAAGAGATTAAAACAGGATTGGAAGATGCTATTGGACAGAAAGATAAGAAGGTAGAGGAGAAAGATTATCAAGCAATGGATAAATCTGACTATACTGACCACTTATTTTTTGCTGAAGGTGCTACAAAAGGCACAGAATTTGTAGAGAAGATTAATGCATATCGCGAAGGAATTCTAAAAATATTGGGTGAAGACAAGTCTTACGCTGAGTTAGCTACTAAAGTAAAAGAAAACTTTAGTACTAATGACCGCAAAGATAAAGACGGTAATACCGTAAAATGGTTGCACTTCAACTTTGAAGGATTCCCTTATATCGCTTCTTTGGCTAAGTTCTCTATGATGCAGTCAGATATCTTATCAGTACAAGAAGATTTCTTTGCTAAAGCACTTGAAGGTAGTTTGAAACAGCAAGTATCGATGACTAACTATACTACTTTGCTTGAACAAGGTAAAGGAGCTTACTATCAAGGTGAGAAATTTGATGGTTCGATAGTGTTAGGTCGTAAAGATGCTTATACACGCCCTAATGCAGTAGACATTTCATTAGACGGAAGAAAGCTTTCACAAAGTGAATTTACCATTGAAGATGGACGTGTGAAACTTAACATTTCAGCAGGTAATACTGGAGAACACAAAATTACAGGTAATCTTTACTTTGACCAAGAAGGTGAGCGTATAGCAGTGCCTGTATCACAAAGTTTCTCTACTATTCCTAAACCAAACTCAGCTGTTATCTCGGCTGATAAGATGAACGTAGTATATCGTGGCGTAGATAACCCTATCACCATCTCGATGCCTGGTGTACCTGATAACAAAATTATGGCTTCAGGACAAGGACTCTCTAAAGCCTCTGGAACAGGAGCTTGGGTGATGAGACCAGGACAAGGTAAAGATGTAACCATCACTGTAACAGGTGAGTTAGACGGACAACGCTTTAGCTCTTCAAAACTTTTCCGTATTAAGAGTATTCCTCGTGCGGTAACTAGTATAGCCGGAATTGTAGGTGATGGCAAATTGCCAAAAGATAATATCGGTGTATTACCAATCAACGCTGTACTTGAAGACTTTGATTTTGACTTGAAACTACAAGTAAATGAGTTTAAAGTATTTATACCAGGACAACCTAGTGTGGTAGTGAGAGGAAATAAATTTAATGAACAAGCACGCTCAGCTTTATCACGAGCAAAACGTGGTGATAAAGTACAGATATTCGATGTAAAAGCGAGTATAGTAGGCAATAGCACATTGAAATTACCTCCTGTTTCACCTATCGTTATCGAAATAAACTAAGAAGAATTTTTATGTTACAACTAAAAAATATAATAGTACTATTAATTTTAGTGTTTACTTTTCAGCTTTCATCAGCACAGGTGAACATTCTCAATGCTAAGGTAGCATCGGATATTGGTGTGAAAACAGCTGCACAGATAGAGGCTGACAATGATAAGCCCCTACCTTACGGCTATGTAGATGACCGAGATATCCTATGGTCTGTAGAAGTATGGGAAGTAATCGACCTAAACGAAAGGGCAAACTTTCCGCTTCTTTTCCCTACTGATACACTTGAGGTAGACGCTTATCGCCGCTCTCTATACGATGTGCTTATCAAGAATATCAAAAATGGTAAGATAAAAGATCTGTATGTAGATTCATATTTTACACAAACTAAGACAGCTGAGGCTATACAAGCTTCTATGTCTAAGATTGATACGCTTGATATAGGGTATGAGCAACTAAATGCTGGAGAGAAACTTTCGCCTGAGTACGTTACTCGTCGTAACTTAGAGTCATCGGATATTGCTCAGTATCACATACGTGGTATATGGTACTTCGACAAACGCCAAGGAGAGCTCAAGTACCGTTTATTGGCATTGGCTCCTGTAGCACCTGATGTAAACTTTATAGACTCAGACGACTCTACGATGTCAGCATTAGTACCTTTATTCTGGGTGTTCTATCCGCAGGTGCGAGAAATTTTGCACGAGGCTAAAACGTTCAATAGAAAGAACGATGCCCGCCCGATGTCATTCGACCACTTGCTCAATGCCCGAATGTTTAGTTCTGTTATCTATCAAGAAGCTAACGTATACGGCGATAGAAAGATAAAGGACTACATTCAAAACAACGCACTCTTCCAACTCTTAGAGTCTGATAAGATAAAAGAGAAGATTCGTGACAGAGAGCAAGATATGTGGGCTAATTAGAATTTAAATTCACAGAAATATTCTTTTAACTGTTAAAAAAAGCATTGTTGTAATGACAATGCTTTTGTTTTAGATATAAATAAGGAGAAAACAAATGGACATTAAGAATGCACAATTAGAAGTAGATAATTGGATTAAGGAGCATGGAGTGAGATACTTCAATGAGCTTACCAATATGGCGCAACTTACTGAAGAAGTGGGTGAGGTGGCTCGTATCATAGCACGTCGTTATGGAGAGCAATCAGAGAAAGAAAGCGATAAGAACAAGGATTTGGGAGAAGAGCTTGCAGATGTAGTATTTGTAGTACTCTGCTTAGCTAACCAAACAGGCATCGATTTGCAACAAGCCTTTGATAAGAAGATGCTTAAAAAAACTGAGCGAGACCACAATCGCCATCATAATAATGAGAAGTTAAAATAAAAAATAGGGGATACTTAATTAAGTATCCCCTATTTTTATGGGAAAAATTATCTATTCTTCATCTTCAAATAGTTCTTCATCATCATCAAAGTCCTCATCTTCTACTTCGTCAAGGTCTTCTTCTTTAGCTTTGGTAGCTACTTTCTTACCTTTTTTCTTGCCTTTGCTTGGCAACTCGTTGCTCTTAAGCCATTCTCTTATAGCAGCTTCTAATTCTTCTGTTAGCTCAGGGTTGTCTTTTAATACTTTTATTACAGCATCACGCCCTTGCCCGAGCTTGCTTTCTTTGTAGCTAAACCAAGAACCGCTTTTGGTTATGATATCTGCATCTACGCCTATATCTAATATTTCACCTATCTTAGAAATTCCTAGTCCGAAGATAATATCAAATTCGGTAGCCTTAAATGGAGAAGCTACTTTATTCTTTACTACTTTTACTTTAGTGCGGTTACCAATGATTTCACCACTGCTATCCTTAATGGCTGCGCTTCCTTGAGGGCCTCCAGCTTTGCGGATATCTAAACGCACTGATGAATAGAATTTTAGTGCATTACCCCCTGTAGTAGTTTCAGGAGAGCCAAATGTTACACCTATTTTATCGCGTAGCTGGTTGATGAATATCACTATACAGTTAGCTTTGCTTATGCTGGCTGTTATCTTGCGTAGAGCTTGCGACATTAGGCGAGCGTGAAGACCCATTTTAGAGTCACCCATTTCACCTTCTATCTCTCCTTTAGGGGTTAGCGCTGCTACCGAGTCGATAACGATAAGGTCTACTGCACCAGAGCGTATAAGGGCATCTGCTATTTCAAGAGCTTGCTCTCCACTATCAGGTTGTGTAACCAATAGATTTTTGACATCTACGCCCAAACGCTGTGCGTATACAGGGTCAAAAGCGTGCTCAGCATCT
>NZ_KN390016.1:1498-26716 GCF_000213295.2 Capnocytophaga sp. oral taxon 329 str. F0087 | reverse complement strand
GACGTGACAGTGCCTGCTATAATAGACTATGCACGCCGCTTCCCGATGATGGCAGAGCGCCAATTGATTATCATTAAAGAAGCGCAGAACCTCAGGGCTAGTATTGACCAATTAGTGCCTTATGTTGAAAACCCTACCGCCTCTACCGTGCTAGTATTTTGCTATAAATACGAAAAGTTAGACGCACGTAAGAAACTACTAAAGAGTTTAGGAAAAAACCAGGATTGTGTGGTAATGGAAAGCAAAAAGCTATATGAAAACCAAGTAATAAGCAGCTTTTTGCCAGATGTTTTTAAAAAGAAGCACTTAAGCATACAGCCTAAAGCTACTCAGATGTTAGTTGATTTCTTAGGAAATGACCTCAGTCGCATTGAAAATGAAGTAAATAAATTGGCTCTTATCGTACCTGCAAACACCGAAGTAACCCCCGATATTATAGAGAAGAATATAGGTATTAGCAAAGAGTTTAACAACTTCGAGCTGAAAAGTGCTTTTGCCACCAATGATAAGGTGAAGATAGCGCGTATTATTAAGCATTTTGCAGAAAACCCTAAAGATAATCCGTTGGTGGTGACTCTGACTGTACTATACGGATTCTTTCAGAAGCTATTAATTTACCATAGCCTGACTGATGTGAGCGACAAAAATGTAATGGCGGCTACTAAAGCTACCTTTTTCGATGTAAAAGACCTACATAGTGCTGCCCAACACTACCCGATGAAGAAAGTGAGTGCTATAATGGCGGGCTTGCGAGAGATAGATGTGAAGAGCAAAGGCGTAGGGGCTGCGAGTACTACCCCCGCTGACCTACTAAAAGAACTGATGATGATAATGAACTAAACCTCCCCCTACCCCCCTCCAAAGAGGGAATAGGTAATTACAACTTTTAATGCTTAGTTATAAATTCTAAGCTATAACTAAGCATTAAATAATAATAAAAAAAGCTGCCTTAATTGGCAGCTTTTTTTATTTAATTATTAGACAGAGACTCCGTATTCTCTAAGGGCATCGTTTAGTGATGTCTTTTTGTCGGTTGAGGCTTTACGCTGACCGATGATAAGGGCACAAGGCACTTGGTAATCGCCGGCAGGGAAGTGTTTGGTGTAACTACCTGGGATAACTACTGAACGTTCAGGTACATACCCCTTGAGTTCCTTAGGTTCGCTACCTGTTACATCGATAATTTTAGTAGAAGAGGTAAGCACTACATTAGCCCCAAGTACGGCTTCTTTGCCTACACGCACTCCTTCTACCAAGATACAACGCGAGCCGATGAAAGCTCCGTCTTCGACAATAACAGGGGCTGCTTGCAAGGGTTCTAACACCCCTCCTACTCCTACGCCACCGCTTAAGTGTACGTGCTTGCCTATCTGAGCGCAACTGCCCACTGTAGCCCACGTATCGACCATAGTACCTTCATCAACATACGCACCGATATTGACATAACTTGGCATTAGTATAGCACCTTTAGCAATATAAGCACCGCGACGAGCTACTGCTGGTGGTACTACGCGCACGCCTTTCTCGTCGTAATTATGCTTGAGCGGAATTTTATCGTGATACTCAAAAATACCCACCTCTACAGGTTTCATATTCTGAATAGGGAAATACAACACTACGGCTTTCTTTACCCATTCGTTTACTTTCCAGCCATTGGCAGTAGGCTCGGCTACACGCAACTGCCCTAAATCTAAGAGGTGAATAACCTCGCGGATAGTCTGCTGTACGATTTCCTCACGAAGCAGTGAGCGATTTTCCCACGCTTCATCTATTAGTTGTTTTAAGTGTTCCATTTGTTATTATTTTGATAAAGTATCTATTGCTTTTTCAATAGTTGCTATTTTAGCGAGTGCATCGGCTTCTTTTTTGCGCTCGATATCTACTACCTGAGCAGGTGCCGAATTTACAAACTTTTCATTAGAAAGCTTCTTGCGCACTGATGCCAAAAAGCCTTGTGTATAGGTCAATTCTTCTTGCAGTTTCTTTAATTCTTCCTCTACATTGACCGCTCCCCCCATAGGGATAAAGTACTCATTAGCTTTTACGCGGAAAGACATTGCCCCCTCTATAGCAGCACTTACTTCGGCAATAGCCTCAAGTCCGCCCATTTTGGTAATCACCGCGTCGAAACGATTGCTTATTTGCTCTTTGTTTAATACCGAAAGACTAAGCGGTGTTTTGAACGGTATATTCTTCTCTTTGCGCACCGTGCGGATACCTGCTATCACTTCAGCAGCAAAATCAAATTCGGCTAACAGTTTTTCGTCGTAGGGCTGTACAGCGGGATAAATAGCCACGATAAGAGCCTGCTCAGGGGTACGAGGGGCTAAACTTTGCCATATTTCCTCGGTAAGGAAAGGCATAAAGGGGTGAAGGAGTTTTAGCAAATTCTCAAAAGCGGCTACAACGCCTTCATAAGTGGCTTTATCCATCGGTTTGCCGTATTCGGGTTTTACCATCTCTAAAAGCCACGCGCAGAAATCGTCCCAAGCAAGTTTGTAGATAGCCATTAGAGCATCGGAAATACGATATTTTTCGAAATGGTCTTCTACCTCAGTAAGCACCGCATTGAACTTAGCATCGAACCACTGCAAAGCGAGCTTAGATGCCGCTGGTTGGTCGACTGTATCTACTTGCCAACCTTTTACCAATTGGAAGGCATTCCACAGCTTGTTGCCAAAGCCTTTTCCTTGCTGGCAAAGAGCCTCATCGAACAACAAGTCATTACCAGCTGCCGATGAGAGCAAGAGCCCTACGCGCACGCCATCAGCCCCATAATCGGCAATGAGTTTGAGGGCATCGGGGGAGTTGCCTAAAGATTTTGACATCTTGCGGCGTTGCTTATCGCGCACCAATCCGGTGAGGTAAACATTGCTAAATGGACGTGCACCCTTGTACTCAAAGCCTGCTACTATCATTCGGGTTACCCAGAAGAAAAGGATATCAGGCCCTGTTACCAAATCGTTGGTAGGGTAATAATACTCTATTTCAGGATTGTTAGGCTCTAAAATACCATTGAATACACTCATTGGCCATAACCAAGACGAGAACCACGTATCGAGAGCGTCTTCATCTTGGCGCAAATCGGCTTCGGTAAGATGCGCATTGCCGCTCTTTTCTTTAGCCAACACAAGGGCTTCTGCCTTAGTTTCGGCTACTACAAATTGGTTTTTACCCTCGCCGTAGTAGTAAGCAGGAATCTGTTGCCCCCACCACAATTGGCGTGAGATATTCCAATCGCGTACGTTCTCTACCCAATGGCGATAAGTGTTCTCGAACTTTTTAGGGTATAGCTTGATGCTTTCGTCTTCTAACACCGCCTTGATAGCAGGCTGTATAAGGGTATCCATTTTGAGGAACCACTGGTCGGAAAGGCGAGGCTCAATCACCGCTTTGGTACGCTCTGAGGTGCCCACTTTGTTAGTATAGGTTTCTTTCTTAGCGAGTAAGTCTTTTGCTTCTAATTCGGCTACTATCTCCTTGCGCACCACAAAGCGATCTTTGCCAGCATAGTGCAAGCCGTAGCTATTGAGAGTTGCATCGTCATTGAAGATATCAATCACTTCTAACTGGTGCTTGTCGCCCAACACCTTGTCGTTAGGGTCGTGTGCAGGGGTTACCTTGAGGCAACCTGTACCAAACTCTACATCGACGTACTCATCTTCGATAATCGGAATTACGCGGTTGCAGATAGGCACAATCGCCTTTTTGCCTTTGAGGTGCTGCCAACGCTCATCATTAGGGTTGATGCAGATAGCCGTATCGCCAAAAATGGTTTCGGGGCGGGTAGTAGCAATGATAAGATACTCATTTGTCCCTTCAATTTGATATTTCAAATGATATAAAAATCCTTGACGTTCTTCGTAAATCACCTCCTCGTCAGAAAGGGTAGTTTTGGCCTCTGGATCCCAGTTTACCATACGGTGACCGCGGTATATCTGTCCCTTATTATACAAATCGACAAAGACTTTGATAACGGAAGCTGAAAGCTCGTCGTCCATAGTGAATTTGGTGCGCTGCCAGTCGCAAGAGCAGCCCAATTTTTTGAGCTGTTCGAGGATTACCCCACCGTATTGGTGCGTCCATTCCCACGCGTGTACGAGGAACTCCTCGCGAGTGAGGTCGGATTTTTTAATGCCTTGTTCTTTGAGTTTGGCTACCACTTTAGCCTCGGTTGCGATAGAAGCGTGGTCGGTACCCGGCACCCAGCAAGCATTAAAACCTTTGAGGCGGGCACGGCGGATAAGCACGTCTTGAATGGTATTGTTGAGCATATGCCCCATATGGAGCACCCCTGTAACGTTAGGGGGCGGAATAACGATGGTGTAAGGCGTACGCTCATCGGGGGTTGAGTGAAAATAGTTGTGGGCAAGCCAATAGGCATACCATTTTTGTTCTAAATCAGTGGGATTGTATTTTGTCATATTTTGCTAATGTGTCGATTTGCTGATTATTTTTGCAAAAGTACGAAATTATTTTGGATTGGCAGTTTTTAGCGCCATTTTTTGTAAGGGTGATGGGTGAGCATCGCGTTGTAGTACCTTGGGTCGGCCGTGACCTCCTCGCCTAACCAGTCGGGGTGGTGAAAAGGGGTATCTTCCGAAGGGAGCTCTATCTCGGCGATTAACAAGCCCTCATTGTCGCCGTGAAACTCATCTACCTCAATGGTGGTATCGCCATTGGGCACCAGATAGCGGGTCTTATCGATAATACCCGATTCGCAAAGGGCGAGCAACTGCTGGGCTTCGGCTATGCTTATGGCCTTTTCCCACTCGAAACGGGTAGTGCCTGCCGCATTGGTCTTGCCTTTGACGGTGATAAAAGCCTCGTCGCCCTTAACGCGTATGCGCACCGTGCGCTCAGGCACAGAGCTAAGGTAGCCCTGCGTGAGGCGCATCTTATGCGTGGCAAGGGCTTTGTAAGTATCGTTTTTTACTTTGAATTTTCGTTCTATCTCTTGTGGCATTTTTTTAGTATTAATTAGACTTTTCTTTAAAATAAACATCTCCTATTTAAAAAACATCCCCCCTGCCCCCTTCAAAGGGGGAGCCCATACACGAGCATCATAATTAAGACGTTTATACTTCGCTAATTGTTCGATTATCGTTCGCTCTTCCTATATCGTTCCTGTATTGTTCCTATATCGTTCCTGTATTGTTCCTATATCGTTCCTGTATTGTTCGTATATCGTTTGTATAGGGTAAGTGCGTTTAGAAATTTTTTCTGTGGGGCAAAGGTAAGAATTCTTAATTATTTTTTATACTTTTGCTGCTTCATTATTTTCAAATAAAAAATTATAACAAAAAAAACTATGACAAAAAACTTTTTGATGCTCCTCTGTGGGGCGCTGCTATTAGGAGGGTGTAGCTCCTCTTTCATTAGCTTTAAGGAGAAAAATCCGTTTAGAAAGGCGGTGGTATTCACCAAAAACGATAAGGAAATTATCTATATACCGATGATTCACTTAGGGCAGCCTGAATTTTATGAAAAAATTAAGCAGTTTGTAACCCAAAAAAGAGATGAAGGCTATAAAATATACTACGAAAACCTGACTTACGGTACTTCGGATTCGCTTTTGCAAGATACTTTACTACTAAAAGTACGCAAAATGACAGGATTTTACTTCAAAGGTATCTATACGGATAAAAATAATGAGACTTCGCCTTTTAAAAAAGGATTTGACAGTTATACCCGTCAGAGTGAAGAGAATACCGGCATTGACCTCAGTAAGGATTTTAGAGTAGACCTGAATATGCGTCAGTTAGTGGCGCAAATAGAGGCTGACCACTCGCCTATAGTGCTGGACAGCTGCGACTACGCTACGCCGCCCACTGCGAAATACAACTGCAAACAATACAAGGAGTATAGTCGGCTATTCTTGCGCACCTACCGCGATGACTACCTATTGGCTACGCTGCTAGCTACCCCTCATAAGAAGATTATACTGCTATACGGGGTAAATCATTACGATTTTCTGTCGCCCGAGCTGAAGAAAGCAGGGTTTGAAGAGAGAAAGGTGGTTAGTGATTAGTCCATTTGCTTGTTCAATTTTAAACCTATTTTTGTACAATTCTTCATCAAAATCATCCGCAATATAATGATTATGTAAGAGAACATTTAGAGGAACTAAAGAAGAATGGAAATTTTAATATTACAGAAATCAAAAAATTACAAGATGAATTAAGAAAGCATATAGATGATGCCCTAAATTCAGATATGAATTTAAATGATTATTTTAAAGAAGGGAAACATAAGAAAAAGAATAAACATTAATAGTAAAAGTATACATTATGAAGTTTTATAATATAAAGTTTGACTTCGAACCTAA
The DNA here is from genome assembly GCF_000213295.2 of Capnocytophaga sp. oral taxon 329 str. F0087. NCBI lineage: Bacteria > Pseudomonadati > Bacteroidota > Flavobacteriia > Flavobacteriales > Flavobacteriaceae > Capnocytophaga > Capnocytophaga sp. oral taxon 329. Next base: position 20,388 of record NZ_KN390016.1, on the reverse strand, counting down.
AATAACAGGAAGAAGAAATGGGAGTTTTGCAGTTGAAATAAGGAAAAACTCATTTGAAAATAATAAACATAAGGAATATTTCAATAACTTTTTTGACAGCAACAGTAATGATATAAAAAGGGTTCGTATAGAAACATTCCAACAATTTGATCTAAAAAATTGTCCAAATGTCATCTATTTCCCTATGACTAAAAGTATTAAGAAATTAGATTTTATGTATTACGCTCCTTATGAATTAGGAATTGATTTCTTAGTAAGCAAAAAGATTGTGGATATTATATCTGCATACAAATTACCTATTCACAATAAAATTCCTGTAAAGATTGATACTTTTGATGGTAACTATTTCCTAATAGGTTTCCCTGTATGGAGTTTTGAAGTTCTTGATTTTCAAAAAAGTACTTTCTATCATCGGGATAGAAATGAATTCTCTTTTATAGACTATGAAGATTATGAAAACTCCGAATCGAAATATAGATATACGACAAAAGTAGATTTGTATCTAAGGAACAAAATAGAATATGATGTAATTTCTATAGGTGCAGCTATTTTTTTCTCTGAAAAGATTGTTGAAGAATTAAAAGAGAATAATGCAACTGGGTATAGAATCGTTGATGGAATTTTAAATATATGATACTTACCTAACATAGAATTAGCGAATGATTTTCTGTCAGACACTTTAGGGCGGGATTGGGAAGATATTATCAGCAGTGGGGAGAACCTGCATTGCCACTATGCACCACTTCCTGAAGAGGAAGAACTCACTGATATTCCTTTGGAAAGCACAGAAGGTTAGTGATTTTCTATTAAAATTGAAACTACTTATATAATCTATTTTAAATAAAGAAGATACAGGAATTACAAGAATATTAGGTAATGATTTAGTAATAGCTCTTATTTCATTTGATTATACCTATTTTCTCAGTAACTTCTGGGGCAAAGATACAACTAATTTCCCTAACTTCCTCATATTAAAATTCCTAAGCACTATTAAAAAGCTGATAGGTAACGATTTAGTTACGGAACTTAATTCCTCTCTTTGCCTTATTTTTATTGTGTTTTTAACTCACGACGTAAAGGTACGATTATTTTTTTAATAGAAAATTTTTGATAGTATTTTAATGCAAGTAAATTTTTGACACTCATTTTTTGTAGGTTAAACATATGAAATCCCATAATAAATTGATTATCAGTTAGTTATTAGAGCTTATGAATATGGAGTTTTTACCTTATATCTATTTGAAAATTAGTTAGTTATGAAGGTATCTTCTGTTTGACCTACATTTTTTGAATGATTAAACTGTTTATATAAAAAAATAAATGTAATTTTGTAGCCTAATATTTTGTTTCTACTTTATATGGAAAACCATAGTTTAAATTTTATAGATTTGTTTGCAGGAGCAGGAGGGCTGTCAGAAGGCTTTGTTCAGGCAGGGTACATCCCTATAGCACATATAGAAATGGACAGACACGCTTGTGACACCCTTAAAACTCGAGCAGCTTTCCATTGGTTGAAAGCTAATAACCAATTACATAAATATAAGGAATATCTATATAAAAAACAAGAAAAAGAAGATGGAAGTAAGCTCTGGGCACAAGTTCCTGAAGAGGTTATTAATAGTGTTATCCAATCTGAAATAGGAGAAAATACAATTTTAAATTTATTTAAACAAGTAGACTCTTTGATAAAAGACAAAAAAATTGATCTTATAATAGGAGGTCCTCCTTGTCAAGCTTATTCTATTGCAGGAAGAGCTCGATTAGGTAAAGCCGTTGAAAGTGACCCTCGTAATGATTTATATAAGTACTACGTAAAATTCATAGAGAAATATCAACCTGAAATGTTTGTTTTTGAAAATGTTTTAGGTATTAGAACAGCAAAAAATGGAGCTCCATTTCAAGACCTAAAGAAATTAATTGATGAAGCAGGATATATAATGGAAGACCATATACAGTTAGCATCTGAATATGGGGTGCTTCAAAATAGACAAAGGGTAATTATTGTGGGATGGAAGAAGGGATCGCCTTATAAATATCCCTATTTAACAAAGGAAGTAAATAAGTATGAGGTTTTGAAGGATTTATTCATTGATCTGCCTCTTCGCAAGCACGGTGAAGGAGAGCTTTGCTCTCCTATTAAGTATACTCAACCTCTTTCAAAAATGAAATATTTGGAAGAATCTGGTATTAGAACAAACGATTTTGATTTTACTACACAACACATAGCACGTCCCAATAATGAAAATGATAGAGAAATATATCGAAGAGCAGTAGAACTATGGCTCAATGAAAGAAGAAGAATAAACTATATAGAACTACCCCCTCACTTACAAAAGCATAAGAATAAAGAATCTTTTCTCAACCGTTTCCAAGTAGTGGATCCTTATGGATACTCTCACACAGTTGTAGCTCATATCGCTATGGATGGGCATTACTTTATCTATCCAACCTTGAATCCTACAATTGAAAATGTCCGTTCTATTACTCTAAGGGAAGCTGCACGCTTACAATCATTTCCCGATGATTTTTATTTTGAAGGAAGTAGAACAGCTGCTTTTAAGCAAATAGGGAATGCTGTACCTGTAATTTTAGCAAAAAAAATAGCTCAAAAGATAAAAGAAATGTTGTTATGATTGAAAATACAAATAAAAAAGGAGACTTTATTTTTCGTCCTAAAGCTCGGTTAATTAAAACTATAGGGGAAGAACTTATCAGTAGTGATAATGTTGCTGTTGTTGAGTTGGTTAAAAACAGCTATGATGCTAACTCTCCAATAGTAACTATTACTTTTTTGGGAAATGTGAAGCAAAAAAAACAGGGAAGAATTATTCAAAATTACTTAAGTAAGGAAGGAGCCTCTATAGAAATATACGATCAGGGCTCAGGAATGAGCTTTGAAACTGTTAAATCTGCTTGGATGGAACCCGCTACAGATTTTAAGAAAAAAAACACTAACAAAAACAGAAAATTCACAGGAGAAAAAGGCATAGGTCGCTTTGCTTCTGCAAAATTGGCATCAAGATTAGAACTGATAACAAAGCAAAAAGAAGGAAAAGAACTTGTGGTTACTTTTAATTGGGAAGATTTTGATAAAGATGATTACTTAGAGAACATACATATACATTGGGAAGAGAGAGAACCACAAGAATTTAAAAAAGAAAATAGTGGTACCCTCCTTAGATTAAAAAACTTAAATACCGATTGGGATACTGAAAAAATAAGGACATTACGCACAGAACTCTCTCGATTATTAAACCCAATAGTACCAGTAGAAGATTTTTTAATAGAGATCGCTATACCTGATGAATTAAATAAAGATGTTAATCTTAACGGTATCATAGAAAGAACAGAACTTTTAAATAAGCCTAATTACTACATAAAAGGGAGTATAACAAAGGAAGGATATCCAAAGGATTTTATTTACTTTAGTAAAGAAAAAGGGAAGGAAGAACAATTACTCATAGAAACAAATAAGTTTATTCAAAGTAGTATGTTAAAAGTTCCTATCATGGGTGAATTTTCTTTTGAATTTAGAGTATGGAATAGGGATAGAGATAATTTAAGAAATTTAGGAAGAGAAGTTGATTTTAAATATGGAGAAGTGAAGAAAATATTAGATGAGCAATCAGGAATTAGTATTTATAGAGATGGCTTCAGAGTTTTACCTTACGGAACTCCTAATAATGATTGGGTACGATTAGATATCCGCCGAGTTAATAATCCTACCTTACGTTTAAGTAATAATCAAATTGTAGGATATATACTTATCAGTACAGAAGAAAATCCTTTACTAAAAGATCAGAGTAATAGAGAAGGAATTGTTGAAGGAGAAGCATTTGATGATTTAAAAGAGTATATCAAATTAATATTAAATGAAGTAGAGCAACGAAGATATCAAGAAAGGGAAAGATTTCAAACATCCGACCCCAATACAGATAAAAATTTATTTGAAAAAGCATCATTAGATACAATAATAAAAACGGCAAAAGAAAAAGTGCCAGAACAAGAAGAGCTTATAAAAAACTTAGAACAAAAAAATATAGAGTTAGAGAAAGTTATTACAAATGCTCAAGAAATTATATCAAGATATAGGCGTTTGTCTATATTAGGACAGCTAATTGACACTATTATACACGATGGTAGAGGTTATCTTTCAAAAATAGATGGACGTTGTTATTTAATTCTAGAAGAACTAAAAGAAGAACTATTAAATAAGTCTGAAATAGAAGATAATACAAACAAAATTCAGAAAACACGTAAAGATTTTTCAAAATTATTTGAAAGAATAGAACCTTTTGGAGGAAAAAGAAGAGGAAAGATCACAAATATAGTTATAGAAGAACTTATAAGAGACCAGTTTTTATTATATAGCAGAGAAATATCTAACTTGAAAATTCAATACAGTATTTCTGAAAGTAATCATACAATGAAAATAGATAAAGCTGATTTCGGAATTATTTTCATGAATCTAATTCAGAATTCAATATATTGGCTTGCAAACAGTGATAAAGCAAGAAAAATTGAAGTAGAAGTATCTGATTCTTCAGAAAGTATTGATATTATTTTTAGCGATAATGGTCCGGGTATAAAAGAAGGGACAGAACAAAGTATCTTTAAACCTTATTTTAGTACTAAACCTGATGGAGTAGGTTTAGGACTAACAATAGTGGGGGAATTAGTGTCAGAATATAAAGGAAAATTGATGCTAATTGATAACGGTCCCTTAGAAGGTGCAACTTTTAAAATAATGTTTAAAAAATAGAATATGAATAATACATTAAGAATATTATCCGTAGAGGATGAAGAAGAACAACATGATATACTAAAGAAGGTGTTTAGTAAACCTATTTTTCAAAAAAAAATAGAATTTAAGGTAATAGATAGCTTTGAAAATGCTATTGATGAGATTACTAAAAATGATTATCATATTGTGATATTAGATATTTATAGAGGAAAACCTGATGATAACAATGAAGAAGGTGAAAAAATTCTAGAAACAATCCAAAAAGAGCGTTTCATACCTATTGTTTTTTATTCAGGCAATACAAAAAATGTAAAGCATTTAAGATCTCAGATGGTGGGTGTAGTAACAAAAGCAGAGGGAGAAGGTATAGAAAATCTAAAAAAAGAAATTGAGCGTTTAGTAAAATCAAATTTACCATTTATTAGAGAAAAAATACATAATCATTTAGAAAAAGAACTTAAAGAATATTTTTGGAATATAATTCACGAAAGGAAAAATATTTTTCGTGCAGATGAGGAAGATTTTTCATTAGGATACTTAATGTTGCGTAAGTTTGGACACTCTCTTTCTAAAGAAAAAATAGCTGAAATACTTGGTGATAATACACTAACAAGCGAAAAAGCACACCCAATGCAATTTTATATCTATCCAACAGATACTAATCAAGAATTTGAATGCGGAGAGATTATAAAATCTAAAGAAAACAATGAGTTTTTTGTCATTCTTACCCCAAGCTGTGACTTTATAGAGACTTCAAGTAGGAAAAGGAAAGCTGAAAGAATTTTATTAGTAGAAGCCTCATTACTTAATGCAACTGATGAATGTAAAAAATATATAAAAGAAAAAGCATCCAAATCCAATGAAAATGAACTTAGAAAACTTATAAATTCAAGTAAAAGTGATCGATATTTCTTTCTCCCCAAAACTCCTTTTATAGAAGAAAATAGAGTTATTGATTTTCAGAATAAAGAAATGGTCAGCTATGAGGATTTAAGCAATCCAGAAAAGTATGAAAGGATTGCTAAATTAGATAGCCCATTTGCAGAGTCAATGGTAGCAAGTTTTATTCGCTATTATAATCGTATTGGTTTTCCTGATATAGATACTGATTATATTCTTAGTAATCTATAATATAGATGCCTCCACAACTTCGGAGTGCTACATTCTGCGTTCCCTTGCCCACAAGTAGTTTTGAGCTGCTTAAAAGGTTTTCAGCTGCTCAAAACACAACTTGCTACCATCTGGTGATGTAAAACATAGCCCTTTGGGCTATATTTAGGTTAGCCCACAAACTGCGCCACAGCGCACCCATCTACACACTTTAAAGGACATTTTTGACCTAAAAACAAGGTTTTTGTTTTATGCTATAAAATATTGTATTTTAAGTGTCTTTTATTTTATTAACTTGTTGATTTTAAAGAGTTAGAATGTTCTAACGTTACAACGTTGTAGCGTTAGTACGTTCGTACGTACCAACACACGTACTTACCTATGCCCTCTCCACATATTTTTTTGGAGAAAATTAGGTTTTGAGTTTCTGACAGAAAAAGACGAACAAGAAGATATTCGGCAGATGTTTCTTGATTTGACTACTATATCAAAATTAGCCCCACATTAGGCTGTAATTATGAATTATCAATTGAATGTAGGGCTTCTTCAAAGAGGGTGCGGTAGGTAGCGGGTAGGTCTTCGTGGTATTTGTTTTGATAAACCCTCTCCAATACCTCTACGGGCTGTAAATCGCGGAGGGTGAGTTCGCTCTGAAGGGCGTCAGCAGAAGCAGCCGTCGCGTGAAGATAACGGACATCAATGCGAGCTAAACGCACTTGCTTATGGGCTATCGCTCTGAAAATACTGCTCTTGAGTTCGGGTGCGGGTTCATTTAACAATACTTTCACTTCGAGATAAGGTGTATTATCGGTTGGAGCCGTATCGGGTAGCTCCATAAGGGCATTGAGTACCTCTTCCGCAGGCAAATAGGTGTCGGGAATGCTAAGCAGAGGTGTGTGCAGCGGTATAGGTAGGGACTCGATATGCTGCACTTTTCCTTCTTCCAAAGAAAAAGCAATCACTTGATGCTCATAATGTTTTTCAGCAAACGAAAGCGGTATAGGACTGCCGGCATATCTGATATGGGTAGTACCGCCCAGCGCCTGCGCCTTGTGGATATGCCCCAAAGCTACATATTGCAGTGCGTCAGGGAAGTTGGCCGTACTGATGCTTTCTATGCCGCCAATGATAGGACGCTCGGCAGTGTCGTCATCATTGATTTCAGCTCCTGAAGCGTGCAAATGTCCCATAGCGATAAGCGGTTTGCCTTGTGCTATGGCGACTGCTTGGCGGGTAATTTCGGTATAAAAAGCCGCTACCCCTTGCGCATAATCAGCAGGGGTTTCTTCGTTTTTAGGGTAATCGCCCAGACGGAGGAAAGGCACTGCCAGAAGATAGGCCGCAACCTCTTCACCACTAAAAAGCGGCAGGATTAGTCGGTTATAATCTATTTGCTTATCAGCGGTACGCCTAACGTAGCCCACCAGATGGATATGGGTATTTTCTAATAGAGGGGCGGGCATTTCAAGCCGTACAGGAGAATCGTGATTGCCCGCAATAGCCACAATCTGAAGCGCAGGGAAACGCTCGGTAGCCTGATGAAGGAAGTGGTAAAACTGCTTAGTAGCCGCCACGGAAGGGTTGGCTGTATCGAAGACATCGCCACTGATAAGCAGCACATCAGTAGATTGTTTTTCAATAGTTTGCAAGAGCCACTCTAAGAAATGTTGGTGCTCTTGATAACGGTCGTACTGGTAAAACGTCTGCCCTAAATGCCAATCGGCGGTATGTAGAAAGTTCATTTTTTGCTTATTTTTTTTCTCACATTGCAAAAATAGCTTATATTTGCCAATAATTTTAAATCTATGGAAAAAAATTACAAGATGGTAGCTAAAACTTTCTTTGGTTTTGAAGATATTTTGGCTACTGAATTGCGCAATCTGGGTGCGATGCACGTAACCAAAGGAGTGCGCAGTGTGCAATTTGAAGGTGACAAGGGTTTTATGTATAAGGCTAACCTATGCTTGCGTACCGCCCTTAAAATTTTGAAACCTATCGCTTCGTTTTACATACGCAGCGAGAAGGAATACTACCAGAAACTCTACCAATTTAACTGGCAGCAGTACCTAGGGGTAACGCAGACTTTTGCCGTGACGGCGACGCTACAGACAGAACTTTTCAGTCACTCGCAGTTCGTAGCCCTAAGGGCTAAAGACGCTATCGTAGATGCTTTTCGCGATGCTACAGGTAAGCGCCCCAATGTGGATGTACAGCACCCTGATGTGGCTATACACATACACGTGCAGCGCAATGAGGTGATTGTATCGCTTGACAGTTCGGGAGAGTCATTGCACCAACGTGGCTACCGCACTGCTACCAACCTTGCGCCCATCAATGAAGTATTGGCAGCGGGCATCTTGCTGCTAAGCGGCTGGGAAGGGCAAAGCGACTTTTTAGACCCTATGTGCGGCAGCGGCACCTTCTTGATAGAAGCTGCGATGATTGCCTGCAATATACCGGCTAATATACACCGAAAAGAGTTCGCTTTTGAACGCTGGTCAGATTATGACGAAAATCTATTTAACGTAATCTTCAGCAGTTGTATTAAGAAAATACGAGAATTTAACTACCAAATAACAGGCTATGACAAAGCGCCATCGGCAGTAGCTAAAGCAAAAGACAACCTTAGAAACGCGAATCTATCTGACTACATAAAAATATATCAACGGGACTTTTTTGGCACTGAAAAAGAGGATAAGGACAAACCTCTGCACATAGTGTTTAATCCGCCTTATAACGAGCGATTAGTAAGCGATACGGAGCAGCTATACGGCTCGATAGGCAGCACGCTGAAGCACCGCTACCCGCAAAGTGAAGCGTGGTTTATAACTGCGAACTTAGAGGGACTGAAATACGTGGGATTGCGCCCTACCCGCAAGATAAAGCTTTTTAACGGAAAATTGGAGAGTCGATTGGTGCAGTATAAGATGTATGAGGGTAGTAAGAAAGCAAAATATTCTCAGGATTAATATCGAATTGTAAATCTTTACATAAAAAAAGCTGTTCAGCTAGGTGCTGAACAGCTTTTTTTGGGTTATGTAGTTTTAGTTATACCTTAAAATTTATAACTATAAACATCCCCCCTATACACATACTCCGCTGCGCCAGCTCGCGGACTTCCTTCAAAAGGGGGAAATGTGACAGGCAAGCATACACGAAAAACATTGTAGACAGTCTGTTGTTTCAACATAATTTAAGATAAAAATAATATAATGAATTTATTATCAGTAGAAAATATATCTAAGGCCTTTGGGGAACGAGTTATACTCGAAAATATTTCTTTTGGCATCAATAAAGACCAAAAGATTGCCTTTATTGCTAAAAATGGCACTGGAAAGACGACTCTTCTGAATATTATGGCAGGTAAAGACTTGCCTGATAGCGGTCAGGTGGTGTTTAGAAAAGGAATACATATCGGTTTTTTGTCGCAAAACCCATATTTTGATGAAGAACTAACCGTAGAAGAGACTATTTTTGCTGCTGATAATCCTATTTTGCGTCTTATTCAAGCATACGAACATGCTTTGGAGCACCCTGAAAACGAAGTAGCATACCAAAAGGCTTTTGAGCAAATGGAGCTACACAACGCTTGGGACTTTGAGACTCAATATAAACAAATTCTTTTTAGGCTGAAATTAGACAATCTTAGTCTGAAAGTGAAGAACTTATCAGGCGGGCAGAAAAAACGCCTCGCTTTGGCTAATGTGCTTATTAGCAAGCCTGACTTGCTTATTTTAGACGAGCCTACCAACCACTTAGACCTTGAGATGATAGAGTGGCTGGAACAGTATTTTGCTAAAGAAAATTTGACGCTCTTTATCGTTACTCACGACCGCTATTTCTTGGAGCGCGTGTGCAACGAAATATTAGAACTTGACGGAGGCGAGTTGTTCAGTTATAAAGGTAATTATTCTTACTTCTTAGAAAAGAAAGAACAGCGATTGGCACAAGAACAGGCTTCAGTTGAGAAGGCTAAAAACCTATACGTGAAAGAATTAGACTGGATGCGCCGCCAACCTAAAGCACGTACAACCAAATCGAAGTCGCGGATTGATGATTTCTATAAGATAAAAGAGCAAGCCCATAAACGACGCAAGGAGCACACGGTGCAGCTGGAAATTAATATGGAGCGATTGGGTAGCAAGACGGTAGAGTTTCACAACGTATGTAAGGCGTTTGATAAGCTAACAATACTCGATAAATTCAGTTACAACTTCCTAAGAGGGGAACGGGTGGGTATCATCGGTAAGAATGGTACTGGTAAATCTACTTTTTTGAACTTACTGACAGGGGCTCTAACCCCTGATAGCGGCAAGATAATAGTAGGTGACACTATCAAATTCGGCTATTATACGCAGGAAGGTATAGAGGTATTGCAAGGGCAAAAAGTAATAGAAGTAATACAAAAATATGGTGATTACATACCGCTACTGAAAGGTCGTACCCTATCGGCAGGACAACTGTTGGAACGTTTTCTCTTCGACCGTAAAAAACAATACGACTATGTAGAAAAACTTAGTGGTGGCGAGCTTAAACGCCTGTACCTCTGTACAGTACTGATACAAAATCCGAACTTTCTGATATTAGACGAGCCTACTAATGACCTTGATATTGTAACACTAAATGTGTTAGAAGATTTCTTATTGGACTACCCAGGGTGCTTGGTGGTAGTATCGCACGACCGCTATTTTATGGATAAGATAGTAGACCACCTTTTTGTATTCAGAGGACAAGGTGAAGTAGAGGATTTCCCTGGTAACTATACCGATTATCGCGTGTATGAAGAGAGCACTCCGCCAACAGATGACGCTCCTAAAAAAGAGGCTACCAAAAATACTTGGCGCAAAGATGCTAACAAAGGTCTTTCATTCAACGAACAAAAGGAATACAATAGGTTAGAGAAGGAAATAGCCCAATTGGAAGAAAAAAAGACAGCTATAGAAGCTGCCTTTGCTGAGGGAAATCTTACTAATGATGAGATACAAAGTCAATCAGTTGCTCTACAAGAGACCCTTGTAGCCTTAGAGGAAAAGACTGAAAGGTGGTTTGAGCTAACTGAACGATTGGACAATTAGACGATTAGACGATTAGACGATTTGGCGATTTGTCAATTTGGCGATTTGACGATTAATTAACATCCCCCCTGCCCCCTTCAAAAGGGGGAGATGTGACGGTCATCATACTAGTAGAGAAACTGTTTTTTAGCAAATTAGATAGATTTTCGGTAGGAGCGCCACCAACGTTCGGGGATAGTACCTCGGATGGCCTCTTCGTAGTCTTGAGGTAAGCAAGGGATAAGTCCTGATGGGACGTGGTTTTGAGGTCCTGAGTACTTATCGCTACCAGGTTTCATCCACCAACGTTCGGTCTGTGTGCTTTTGAAGAACTCTATCTGTACATCCTCAATAGGCACAATATATTTAGTATAATTTTCGTCATTAATCACCGGTAACTCTTTGATACGGAAGTTGAAGCCCTCATAAAAATACCAAACCATTTCGGCCATCAGCTGGTTAGCCAAATCGGTATTAGGCACATTGAAAATGCCTGTTACTTGCACATTGCTACTGATACCGGCATAGCGCGTAATGGCACAGATTTCGCGGTTAGAAAAACCATTTACATTACCCGGTGCATTCATATCTTTAGCCTGTACACTGGTCATATCAATACTTACGATATCGGCATCGCGCATAGCAGGCTCTATACACTTCAGGTCATTGACCACATTGCCCAAACGATAGGCTTCGAAGCACATCTTCTCAAGCAAATCGAGTTCTTCTTGGGCTACATAATAAGATTGATACCCTAAATTAGTAAAGTCGAGAAGATTGACAGGCGGCTCAGAAATCAGACGACTCATATAAGAACTTTCAATAAAAAGCTCTTCATCATTTCCAAAATCGAACTTGGCATCTACACTTACAAGATTTACCATTTGCTCGAGGCTATCAAAAGCACGATAAAGCGAATAAGTAAACTGCTGCTCCCCCCCTATTACTAAAGGAAGGACGCCTTTTTTGACCAATTCGGCTACAATTTCGCGGATAGCAAAATGCGTATCCTCGTCCGTTTCGCCCGCAGGAAGATTGCCTAAATCGGCAATGTTGAAGTACCAATTCCCTACGAAAAGAGAGTAAAGATGGCGGCGAAAATTACTAAAAGATTGGCGGTTTTTCTCGACACAGAAGAAAGCGATTTTGACATCGCTAAGGTCGGGTAACCCTATGGAGTACAGGTGTTTTTGTATCTGGAAGCCCACTTGCTGAGGCTTGTAATCATCTAAGGTAAAAGATGCTTCGACAGGTTGTAAATACGATAATGACATTGGTTATATATTAGGTAATAATGCGCAAAGATAGTAAATTATTATCAATTATTAATTGTTAATTGCCAATTGTTTTGTACCTTTGCAGTGAAAAACAAGAGAGAATGAAAATACTTCACATAGACAAAAACCACCCTTTGATGCTGGCACAGCTTGCGGCTCAAGGGTTTGAAAACCACGAGGACTATACCAGCACTAAGGTTGAAATAGAAGCTAAAATAGCTGATTATGATGGGATTATCATCCGCAGTAGGTTCCCTATTGACAAGACATTTTTAGACAAGGCTACTCGCCTAAAATTTATAGGCAGAGTGGGTGCCGGTCTTGAGAATATAGATGTAGCTTATGTTGAAAGCAAGGGTATCAGCCTAATAGCTGCCCCTGAAGGCAACCGCAATGCGGTAGGTGAGCACGTTTTAGGAATGCTGTTATCGCTACTAAACAAGTTTAAAAAAGCGAATAACGAAATCAAGAACGGCAAATGGTTGCGCGAGGAAAATCGCGGTTGGGAGTTAGACGGCAAAACGGTAGGCATTATAGGCTATGGTAATATGGGCAAGAGCTTTGCTAAAAAGCTACGAGGCTTTGACTGCCAAGTAATCTGCTATGATATACTACCCAACAAAGGCGATGAAAACGCTCGGCAAGTAACCTTAGTAGATTTTTTCCGCCAGGCAGATGTGGTAAGTCTGCACACCCCACAAACGCCCCAAACGACAAGAATGATTAACGAAGCGTTTATCAATAGTTTTGCCAAAAGTTTTTGGTTTTTGAACACAGCACGCGGCAAGAGTGTCGTTACTGATGATTTGGTGCGCGCCCTACAAAGCGGCAAAGTATTGGGAGCAGGACTAGATGTGCTTGAATACGAAAAAGCCTCATTTGAAGATTTTTTTAGCGATAAGCAGATGCCCGAAGCGTTTAAATATCTTTTGGAGGCTGACAATGTAATCCTAACCCCCCATATAGCTGGTTGGACACTTGAAAGCAAGGAGAAACTGGCTCAGACGATTGTGGATAAGATAATTAATTTTAGTCGTTAGTCATTAGTAATCAGTCGTTAGAAAGCGACTCTATATAGGAAAATTGAGATTTGATATATCATATGAAAAAGAATTATTTATTGATTGGGGTAGCGGCTCTGTTATTAGGGGGCTGTTGTGCTACCAAAACCTCTACTGCAGCGCAAGCCCCCAAGGGCGAAAGCACGCTCATCGCTAACGGTAAGCTATGGTCTTCTTACTTTCAGCAAAATGCTGCTGAATACGAGGCTCTTTGTCTGCAAGCCTTTAATGTAGCTCAGCTGCGTTTAGACGAAGCTCTTGCTAAAAAAGGCGATAAACCGCTGGCTATCGTTACTGATATTGACGAGACTTTCTTAGACAACTCGCCTTTTGAAGCCTATTGTGCTAAAAAGGGTATTAGCTACTCGCAAGAGGCGTGGGAAGAATGGACGGTATTAGGCGATGCTAAACCGCTGGCAGGGGCGTTAGATTTCTTTACATACGCTGACAGCAAAGGGGTGACTATCTTCTACGTAACCAATCGTCTAGAGAAAGAGCGCGAAGGCACTGCTAAGAACCTGCGCAAGTATAACTTCCCTTTCCCTTCTGACAGTAGATTGATACTCCGCACCGCTGAGAAAAGCAAAGAGAACCGTCGCCTACAGATAGCTAAAGATTACGACATTGTGTTGCTAATGGGGGATAACCTTTCTGACTTTGCTAAAGACTTTGACAGTCGCACTCCTGAAGGGCGCTCAGAGGCCGTACATAACAACCGCAACGAGTTTGGCAAGCGCTTTATCATCCTACCTAACTACTCTTACGGCGACTGGGAAGGGGCTGCCTATGGCAATAAATACTCTATCCCTGCTGAACAAAAAGAATTGATTATTAAGAATAAGACGAAAGCGTTTAAATAATTAGCAAATTTGGAAATTAGCGAATTAGTAAATGGCAAATCTTGCGAGAGTGAGGTTTGTCATTTTTTTATTTGGTAGGTCATAGTTTGTCCGCTACTTTTATTATCTTTGCTGCAATTAAAAAATTAACAAAAATGAAAATACAATACTGTTCGGACTTACACCTTGAATTTGAGGATAATTTAAACTTTTTAAGTAATTACCCTATAAAACGGGTGGGTGATATTCTTATCATCGCTGGTGACCTTGTTCCTTTTGTAAATCTTTCTAAAGCCCTCTATAAAAGTGAAATAGCTGACCTTTGCAAGGGTTTTGAGAAAGTATTTTGGTTGCCAGGTAACCACGAGTATTACCTCTATACGCACCACTACGCCAGCAGTCGCTGTGAGCAGCCCCTGAAAGAAGTGCCTAACCTCTACTTGGTAGATAACTATAGCGAGCGTATAGGCAGCACTCAGCTGATACTCAGCACGATGTGGAGCCATATCAGCAAAAAGAACGAGAAAGCTATAAAGTACGGAATGAATGATTTCCGCTATATTACTGTGCTAAACCCCGCTAAAGGAGGTGAGATAGATTCTTTGGAAATAGCTGATTTTAACTATTTTAACAAAGAAGCGGTGCATTTCTTGAAGAAAGAAGTAAAAAAAGCGGCTAAAGCCAAGCAAGCTGGCGAGATAGAGCGTATATTGGTCGCCACCCATTACGTACCCACCAAAGAGCATTACCCTGAAATATACTTAGACAGTCCGCTAAATGAAGCTTTTGCGCAAGACCTTGCCGATTTTATCGTCTCAAACCCTATAGATTATTGGATTTATGGGCATCACCATTTTAACCAACCCGACTTTAAGGTAGGTAACACCCAGCTACTCACCAACCAATTAGGCTACGTAATGCGAGATGAACACGAAGGGTTTGACTGGGAACGATGGGTGGAGGTGTAAAAAAATATTGTTATCGGACGTAGCCTGTCCACTTTGTGCTATATCTTTGCGGCTGAAAAAGGAAAAATAAAACTTTTTTTAGCAAAAAGGGATATATATCCGGAAAAGATTTGTATATTTGTCGCAAATTAAAAAGTATACGAGTATTTGAGATAGACATACAAACAAATATAACGATATAGCGTTTCGCTTTGATTTTCCTGTTCTGGAATACGACCAAACATTTCAATAACACAAGGAAAGCAAATGCCGAGATGCCTGCCTTATAAGCGCAGGTATTCCTTTTTGCTTTTGTGTTAGCCTTTGATCGGGCTCCAGACGAAGTAATAGGAAGCCTGCGCTTGATGTGTTTTTAAAATATTTAAATTTATATATATGGAATTAAAAGAAAAAACTATTGCCATGGAACAATCATTACATAAGGTTTTAAAACCTTTTTACAAAGAACTTCTTGAACAATTATCAAAAGAAGATAAAGAAACAACAAGTCCTTTTTGCATAGAATGGGGAAAGAATTTTCCTACAGATTCATTTAGCGGGTTACTTTTTATAGGAAGAGCTACAAATGGCTGGGGAACAGATTCTACAGAAAGTGTTGATGTTTTGTTCGATGGTGATAATGAATCACGAGGATTTGCTCATCCCAATCAGATGAGTTGGTTGGAAAATCATCCTTCTTATAATTGGCAACGCTCTGCTTTTTGGCGAGTAGTATCTAACGTTTCTCAAAGCTATACACAAGGAGAATGGTTTAATGGAATTGCTTGGACTAATTTATATAAAATAGCTCCTTATGATGGTGGTAATCCTTCTAATAGATTGTGTTACGAACAGCTTCCTATCTGCCAGAAAATACTGAAAAACGAGATTGAAATACTTTCTCCAAAGTTTGTAATCTTACTTACTGGTGAGAATTGGGCGAAAGATTTTCTACCTTATTTGAATGGTGAGAAAGAATGCAACCCAATTAGTACAATAGAGTGGGGTAAAAACAATGAATACCTCATCAATTTGTATAACTTTAATGGAGTTTATTTCTTACAAACAGAACACCCTCAAGGAAAAGATGAAGAAAGTCATATCAATGCGATTGTATCAATAATTGAGAAATATAAATAATAGCCCCCTCCCCACTCGTAAAAAAGTGGGGAGTTTTTTTGTAGAAAAAAATATAGTCGGTCATAGTTTGTCCATTTTGTTTTATATCTTTGCCGTGTAATTTTTAAAGTAATACAATGAATCTTTACTTAGATGACCTACGTACTACTCCTGAGGGGTTTGAACGGGTGTATAGTTACGAGGAATTTGTAGCTTATCTTCAGCGGCATGGGTTGCCTGATTTTATCTCGTTTGACCACGATTTGGGCGAGGGGCTTTCGGGCTATGATTGTGCTAAATATTTGGTGGATTATTGCTTAGACCATCAGTTGCCTTTGCCCAAGTTTGTAGTGCACAGTCAAAACCCTGTAGGTAAGGCGAATATAGAACAAGTATTAGCAAATTTTAAAAAGAATATAGAATTTTAATAAATAAAACTATGGCTAAAAAAGAACAATTATTGCGATTGGTGCATATCGTAAAAACTCTTGAAAAGGCTCCTGAAGGGGGACTTAGCTATCAGGAGCTATACGACCACCTAAAACAAAAACACGAGGATAAAGATTGTGAGAACTTTAGCTTCTCAGAGAAAACTTTTCAGCGGGATAGGCATCTGTTAGAAGATATTTTTATGATTTATATTGCGCCTAATGGTAAGGGGCGATGGGTGATTGAAGAAAGCGAACTAACAAACCGGTATGCTATTTTTGACAATATTTTATTAGTAGATGCTTACCGTCGCACTAAAGAGATGCAAGAGGTGCTACTATTTGAACGACAAGAGAAAACACTAGGCTTAAACCATATTGAAGATATTATTGAGGCTATAGAAAAACATTGTACTGTGCGGTTTTTCTACACCAAATTTTGGGAAGGGGTAGCCCATCAGCGTGAAATGGTGCCCTATGCCTTAAAGGAACACAATAGGCGTTGGTATCTGATTGCCGCTGAGCACAAAGAACCTATGCAGTTTAAGGCTTTTGGTTTAGACCGTATTTCTCAATTGGAGATTACAACTACTAAAGTACAACGTAAAAAGGTGAATATAGAAGCCCTCTTTAAAAATACTTATGGGGTAATGATTGATACGGAAACACCTCCGCAAGAGGTTATTTTATCGTTTGACTACGAGCAAGGGCAGTATGTTAAAACCCTACCACTGCACCCCTCGCAAAAGCTATTAGAGGACAATGAAGATGAGGTTCGTATCAGCTTGCAGCTCGTTCCTACTTACAATTTTGTGATGGAAATATGCGCCCGCAGTCAGTATGTGAAAGTGCTTGCTCCTGCTACATTGGCTGAAGAGGTGAAAGAACATCTAAAAAAAGCATATGAGCAGTATTTGTAAAATTTAGTCATTTGTAATTTGTCATTTGTAATTATTTTGTATCTTTGCAAAAAAGCTATTTTAAAAAGTAAAACTACAAAAAATAATATAATTAACTCAAACAAAGGGAATTACTTTTTTTGATAGGAAGATAAGAGAAGACAGAGACTTAGATGATTTGGACAGGTTTTTCCAAAATTAGGTTTCTAAATCATTACCTAATATCTTGAAAAATATTTTTTATTAACAGGTTATATTTCAGTGTTTTACACCTTTTTTCATCTTGTATAGTAACTTAATAAGAAGTACTTTCGCAAATTAAAAAATTAGAGTATGGAAAAAGTAAAACGCTCAACTTTTAAGGTATTGTTCTACCTTAAAAAGAACGCCCCAAAGAAGAATGGTAAGGTTGCTATTATGGGGCGTATTACCATTGACAATCAGGTAGCTCAGTTCAGTACCAAACTTGAAATCCTTCCACAGAAATGGGATTTGAAGTACGGAAGGGTAATAGGTAAAACAGAAGAAGCTACCCAACTCAACCACAAGTTAGAAGAAATTCGTTCACGTATCATTACTCATTACGAAGAGCTGATGAAGTACGAGGGGGTGGTTACTGCACAAAAACTAAAAACCACTTTTTTGGGTATAGGAGTAATAGAAGATTCCTTACTAAAAGTCTATGAGAAGTTCAAAGAAGATTTTGCCTTGATGGTAGAAAAAGGTGTCAGAAGTTGGAGAACACTCAATAAATACAAAAATGCATACACTCATTTGAGTGAGTTTATCCAATATAAATATCGCAAAAGCGATATCTCTTTCAAAGAGCTTACAGAAGACTTTATCAATGAGTTCGACTTCTATCTTAGAGTCAATAAAGCTCTTGCGCAGAACACCATTTGGGTATACATGATGCCCCTTTGTAAAATGGTAGAAATAGCCATAGACAAAGGCATTATCCATCGCAATCCATTTAAGAACTACACTAACTCTATGGAAGAGAAAGACAGAGGTTATTTACTTAGAGAGGAAGTAGAAACCCTTCTGCAATATCACCCTAAGAGTGCTTCTATTGAATTAGTACGAGACCTATTTGTGTTTAGTTGCTTTACAGGCTTCTCTTACATTGACATCAAACAACTTAAAAAAAGTCACTTACAATCGTTCTTTGACGGCAACAAATGGCTTATCAAACGCCGTCAGAAATCTGATGTACCCTGTAATGTTCGTCTATTAGATATAGCCGAGAAAATTATTGAAAAATATGAGGGTACGACTCGTACAGAGGCACTATTTCCTACACCCTCCAATGCTAATTGCAACCTCCTGATTAAAAAGATGATGAAAGATTGTAACATCATTCGTGAAAAACCTATCTCCTTTCACTGGGCACGCCATACCTTTGGTACTCT
>NZ_KN390016.1:0-599 GCF_000213295.2 Capnocytophaga sp. oral taxon 329 str. F0087 | reverse complement strand
AAACTACCCAGATTTATGCTAAAATCACCAATGAGAAAATTAGCAAGGATATGGAAATTGCTGCCGAACGATTAAAAAACTTAAAGATAGGATAACTAACAAATTTCTTCTTAGAATTAAAATCCATTGATAACATTTCAAAAAGAGATGTGTCAATGGATTTTTTTGTTGCCTTACAGAAAGCTATTAGAAGAAAAAAAGACTTCAACAAATAAGGAAAAGGGTATTCGTTTGTCACAAATAGAAATACGTCATTAAGACTTACCTATTTTCCCTGTTTTAAACACTTAAGGCACGTAATGGCGGTTCGTTGTTCGAGTGCAAAGGTATTTCTGTGTTCTTAACGCTTCTTGCAAGGTCAAGCCCGATGGGTTTTCAAAAAAATCTCCAGCCCTTATCCGTTGTCCTGCGGGTAGTATTTTTTTGAAAAACCTTGCAGAAGCTAAACACAGACCTTTTATGGCACTCGAAACGAAACCAGCTCATTCCGACCTTTAAGCGAATAAAAAAATGTCAAATATGAGAAAAATGCCGCTTCTTACAGATTGTTTTTTGAAACGAATACCGCTTTTCCTCCCATTGTCGAATAAAAAATTTCA
>NZ_KN390015.1:8118-27524 GCF_000213295.2 Capnocytophaga sp. oral taxon 329 str. F0087 | reverse complement strand
CGCAGGCTTTGCCCCACAACAGATTATTTTTACTCCTAATGGGGTTTCTATAGACGAGATAGAAGAGGCTATGCGCTTAGGGGTACAACTCAATATCGACAACCTTTCGGTCTTAGAGCAGTTTGGTAGTAAGCACCCCGAAGTGCCTGTGTGTATCCGTATTAATCCACACGTGATGGCAGGCGGCAATAGCAATATTTCAGTGGGACATATAGACAGCAAGTTTGGTATTAGTATCCACCAAATACCTCATATTCTGCGTATTGTTGAAAACACGAAAATGCATATCAACGGCATACACATTCACACTGGTAGTGATATCCTTGATATTGATGTCTTTTTATACGCTGCCGAAATATTGTTCGAGATGGCTAAAAACTTCAAAAATTTGCAGTTTATTGACTTTGGTAGTGGTTTCAAAGTGCCTTATAAAGAGGGAGATATACAGACGAATATAGAAGAATTAGGCGAACGCTTGAGCGCACGCTTTTTAGCTTTCTGCCAAGAGTATGGGCGCGACCTAACTTTGGCTTTTGAACCTGGTAAATTCTTGGTAAGCCAAGCAGGTTATTTTTTAGTGAAAGTAAATGTAGTAAAGCAGACTACCTCAACAGTTTTTGCAGGAGTCGATTCGGGCTTCAATCACCTTATACGACCTATGTTTTACGGGGCTACTCACTTTATAGAGAATATCTCTAATCCCGAAGGGCGCAAGCGTTTTTATTCGGTAGTGGGCTATGTGTGTGAGACCGATACTTTTGCTTCTAACCGACAGATAGCCGAAATTACAGAGGGCGATATACTCTGCTTCCATAATGCAGGGGCTTATTGCTACACTATGTCGAGCAATTATAATTCGCGCCTACGCCCTGCCGAAGTGCTTTGGTATAAGGGAGAAGCTCATCTTATCCGCAGAGCTGAAACCTTTGACGATTTAGTAAGAGGACAAATTGAAATAGAAATCTAAAAAATTAGTAAATTTGAAAATTAGCAAATTACCAATGGCGTAATTTGCTAATTTTTTTATTTCTTAAAGAAAACGATTGTGCCAGCTTTCAGCCAAAGGCACTTCCCAATTTTCTTCGTATTCTAATTTAGTATTGACAAGGTTGTTAAATACTATTGTCTCTGCCGATACCGCTTTATCCTTGACCATCTTCTTAAAGTCGATTAAGTTCTTATAAGCGATATGTTCTCCTTGTCGATAGCTCACATTCATACGGTCGAGCAGCATAACCTGATACTGCTCTTCAAGCTCTTGTATAAAGCGCACCAAAGCATCTAAAGAGCAGCCCGAAATAGCGTGCGCCCCATAGTTTGCCCCAATAATGATAAAGCGATTATAGCGCAACTCGAACGAAGCCAATAAGTCTTTTCCGTGTACAGTCCATTGGTTTAGATACTCTTCTAATTGAGCGTGCAGTTGCTGTTGTTCTTCTTCAGTAAAACTGCGATTGCATTGGTATACCCACACACGGGCATCTTCTGGAAGTTCTTTAAAATCAATATACATTTTTTTAGTCGTTAGTCGTTAGTGATTAGTCGTTAGTGGTTAGGTTGCTTACTATTTAAAATCTTTTTAGTCGATCTAAGTTCCGTTTATTGTCGCGGTCTTTGATAGTTTCGCGCTTGTCGTATAGCTTTTTACCGCGAACTAAAGCAATATCTACCTTAGCGAGCCCTTTATCATTGATAAAAAGTCGCAAAGGCACAATGGTAAGTCCGCTGTTTTTTACCTCTTTGTTCAGTTTGCGCAATTCTTTCTTTTGCAACAGCAGTTTGCGTTCGCTTTTAGGGCGATGGTTGTAATAGGTGCCAAAATCGTATGCCTCAATCGTCATATTGATAACAAACAATTCCCCTCGCTCGTTAAACTCGCAGAAACTCTCGGCTATAGATGCTTTCCCAAGCCTAATCGATTTAATTTCAGTACCTACCAGCACTATACCCGCCTGATATTTGTCGAGAATTTCGTATTCAAACTTAGCCCTTTTGTTTAATATTTGTATTGTCTTCTGAATCATAGTACAAAGATAGTACTTTTCTTTGAAATACGAACTTTTTTTGATTATTTTTTCTGTTTTTTTATGGTTATTAACCGTTTGTACTTTGCTGAAACTTCGCTAATCCTTCGCTAATCCTTCGCTGATCCTTCGCTGATCCTATAGTGTATGTATATCTAAAGTAAAAGGAAAGAGCGGGAGAAAAATATTTTTTTGCAATTAAGAAATAAGTGGTATATTTGCCGCAAGTTTTAAAAAACATTTAAATCCTATTTAGAAGAAACAGAAAAACCATAACATAAAGACATATATTTATAAGTAACTAATTTAATTTTTATAAGCAATGAAAAAGCTGTTTTTATTTGGTGCATTGGCACTATTGTTAGCGAGCTGTGGTTCTACTAATGAACTTACTCATAACCTAAACAACCACACTACCCAAGTGGTACTTTCTAAGAAAAACTTTAATGTAGTTGAACACGTGAAAGGTGAAGCTTCTAATTTGTATGTGTTAGGTTTCGGTGGTACTAAAGCAGGACTTGTAGGAGAGGCTCGTGCTAAGATGTTACAAAATGCTAATTTAGTAGGCTCATCAAAAGCAGTCATTAATGAGACGGTAGAAATACACTATTTTAGCTTTTTGTTGGGGGCTAACTATAAAGTGGTTGTTTCTGCTGATGTAATAGAGTTTACAGAATAGTTACAAACTATAAAACAACTATAAACAACTTTGCTAAAAGGTAAAACTTTGGCAAAGTTGTTTTTTTGTTTGTTTTGTTAATTGCTATTATTTTTCTACCTTTGCCAATAAATACTAAGTAAAAAATGAAATCTATCAACGAAATACGCGCTGACTTTCCGATATTGCGGCGCATTATCAATCATAAACCTCTTATTTATTTTGACAATGGGGCTACTTCTCAAACACCTATGCAGGTTATTGAGTCGATAATAGCGTATTATTCTTATGAGAATGCTAATATTCATAGGGGGGTGCATACCCTTAGTCAGGAGGCGACCGACCTATATGAGCAGGCTCGTATCAAAGTACAAAAACATTTCAATGCTCGCAAGTCGTCTGAAATTCTTTTTACAGCTGGTACTACTCACAGTATCAACTTGGTAGCCAGCGGCTATGGAGCACTGATGAAAGCCGGCGATGAGGTAATAGTGTCGGCTTCTGAGCACCATAGCAATATAGTACCTTGGCAATTAGCTTGTCAGCGCAGTGGGGCATCGCTAAAGGTAATACCTATGGACGA
This sequence comes from Capnocytophaga sp. oral taxon 329 str. F0087, assembly GCF_000213295.2. Lineage (NCBI taxonomy): Bacteria > Pseudomonadati > Bacteroidota > Flavobacteriia > Flavobacteriales > Flavobacteriaceae > Capnocytophaga > Capnocytophaga sp. oral taxon 329. The sequence goes on along the minus strand of NZ_KN390015.1, from coordinate 24,259 downwards.
ACGAGGGGTATTAGACCTACAGGCATACGAACAACTGCTTAGTGAGCGTACTAAAATAGTGAGTGTGCAACACGTATCGAACGCTTTGGGCAACATCCACCCTATAGAGGCTATTATCGAGAAGGCACATAGGGTAGGGGCAGTGGTCTTAGTAGATGGCGCTCAGGCAGCCCCTCACTTACAGCCCGATGTGCAAGCCTTAGATGTAGATTTTTATGCCGTATCAGCGCATAAGATGTACGGGCCTACGGGGGTAGGGGCTCTCTATGGCAAAGAAGAATTATTGTTGCAACTGCCGCCTTATCAGGGGGGAGGTGAAATGATAAAAGAAGTGTGTTTTGAGAAGAGTACCTATGCTGATTTGCCTTATAAGTTTGAAGCTGGTACGCCTAATATTTGCGGTGGAATTGCTTTTGGGGCAGCTATTGATTATATGCATTCGTTGGGTATAACAGAAATAGCTGCCTACGAACACGAGTTGTTAGTGTATGCTATCGAAAAACTAAAAACGATTGAGGGGATAGTGCTCTATGGCAATGAAGATTTGAGCAAGCGTACAGCGGTTATTTCATTTAATCTGAAAGGGGTGCACCCTTATGATGTGGGTACTATTTTAGACAAGTTGGGCATAGCCGTACGCACGGGGCATCATTGCGCTCAACCCATAATGGATTACTACCAGATACCGGGTACCGTACGCGCCAGCTTTGCGGTGTATAACACGTTTGAAGAGATAGATACTTTTATAGAAGGAATTAAAAAAGCCCAGCAAATGCTGAGCTAAAAAGAAAAGGGAACAACACAGCGTTGTTCCCCTTTTTTGTATAGTGATACTAATCAGGTAGTTTCTCTTTTCGTATTTGTATTAAACGGTAGTTTTCGGTAGGTACTGCCTTTGCTGAGAGCTTATGAGCTGCTAAGAAATCTTTCAGTTCCTCAATAAGGCTATGAGCGGTATAAGCATCGCGCAAGTGGTGAATTACCCACCACGTTTCTTGTGCGTTGTACAGGTCGGCAGAAAGACTAAGCGATGCAGAGATAGCTTGTAGTTTCTCGGTAAGAGTGTCTTTCAGTTGAGCACGTGTTTCAGAAGTGGTGCCTGTGATAATGACCTTCCAGCTGGTTGCCTTATCATCAGTTACAAAAGTTTCTTTCTCTATGTCTTTCAGTTCCTCTAATAAGTTTTTAGCCTCTTCGCTTTCAGCAGTCGCTGGATAGTTAGTTACGAGCTGTTGCAACTGTTGCTGATAAGCAGCGATTCCCTCTAAACGAGCAGTGGTTTTGGCTTGTAGCAAGGCTATTTTAGGTGCAAGGGCTGTTTCGCGATAGTTGATAGCTTCATTTTGTAAGCGCTCGGCTACGGCTACTATTTCATTCCGATTGTATTCAGCTGTAAGCGAGTCTAAAAACTGCTGAGCCAATTTGTTTTGTTCTTGCTTAGTAGTTTCACCTCCTTGCAATAGTTTAGCATAGTCGGTGCCACTGTAGTTTGTCAGAAGTTTCTCCTTAATACTTTCCGCTTTAGGGTTATGTACATCGGTGTAGTTTTTCTGTAGTTCGTATAGGGCAGCTACCTCTAAGTCGGCAGTAGGTTGTAGAGAAAGCAATCGCTCTAAACGCTGTATAGCCAATTCATTTTCACTAAACTTGGCACGGTATAATACCCCTAATTGATATAGCGCTTCATTGCGGTCTGCCGTTAGCTTACTGATTTCAGCTTCAGTTTTAGGCAGTTTGCTGAGGTAATTATCAGGAGTATCTATCTCTTTTTCTGCTACCTGTTGAGTAGTGGTTGTAGCGCTGAGGTTAGGTATCGTGCTATTGTTTATAGCTGACCATCGCCAGTTATCTTCTAACTTGCGGTCGCCCCAATACTGCTCGAATTGCTGTTTCCCATATGCTACAGTCAGAGGGTTATAGAAGTAGAATTTACCACCCTTTTGTTCGTCGGCTGTAGGCATTGTAAAGCCTAAACCTAAATTAGCATTTTTGACATTCTTAGTCTTCTGACTTCTAAGGGCGGCAAGCTGTTGTAGCGAGTCGATGTGTTTTTGATAGAAAACACGGCGCTCTGCTTCGGGTAGTTTTATTACCTTTAGCACGCTGTCGTTCTTCTTTACTACAAATTCTAATTCAGCAATTTTAGCCAAATTGTCCTTTTTGCGGCGCACATATAGATGCTCAAAGGTGTTTTCAGGAATGTAAGTAAGGGTGCTGTCTAAGTGTTGGTAAGCCCCAATATAATCTTTTTGGTCGAAGTACAATTCCGAAAGCCGAGTGTGAGCTTTAGCTTTCAACGGATTGTTGTCTTTGTTGTGCAATAGGGACTGGCGGTAGTAGTCAGTTGCTAATCGTTTATTAGGGTCTTTTACCAAGTCTGCGTGAGTGTAATACAGCACATCAAGGAAGTCTTTGTGCTCGTAGCGGTTCTCAAGTTTTCGCAAATAAGCTAAAAACGCTGCTTTTTCTTCAGGAGTAAAGGTCTTATTACGCGCCTTTCCAGCTTGCGCTTCTATCCATAGCTTGCGCGGTATTTTCCAGTTCTGTTTTACTACCTTTTCAAAGGCTACTGCAGCTGAATCTTTTTGGTGTTGTTTTTCATATAATTGGGCAGCTATGAAGTAATACCGCCCGCGCAATGCTTTGTTGCGTGTGTATTTACCAGCGAGGTAGAGCGCATCTGCAGCAGCAGGATATTGCTCTTGGTTGATATATGCTTGCCCTAAGGTAGCATAAGCCTCAGCCTTGTCGTTACGGCGCATTTTAGGAGTTTCATTGAGTAGTTCTGTTAACTTATCAATAGCCACTTTGTCTCTTCCCAATCGCAAATTAGTTTTCTGAGCCCATACCGCAGCCTCTGGTATGCGCTCGCTAAATCCGTAGTTAGTAAGTAAGTGGTTAAAAGCCTCTAAAGCAGGGAAGAAGCGTTCGTTATAATAGCGTGCTTGCCCTAATAACATATAGGCATCATCAATTTTGTAGTTGCGTTGTATCCCATTGAAGACCATAGAGTGGCGCTGAATAGTTTTGATAGCTTTTTCTTCAGCACGCTCGAAGTTAGGATTTTCCATTCCTCCTACTTGCACTTTGCCGCTCATACCGATAGGCTCTACCGGTAGTATCTCGCTAAAATTGTCCTGATACTTATTTCGCAACTCGTTTAGTCCTTTAGCGTAGGCTTCTTCGCCATTGTACAACACATTGTATTTAGTAACAATTGGCTGTAGCTGGCGGTTGTAATAAGTATTGGCATTAGGCGTACAAGCGATGATGAGTAGCGTAGCAAAAAGAACAAACGAACAGTATTGTAAGGCTTTTTTCATATTGTTAGCTATAAAAGAATGGGCGAAAGTACTACTTTTTTTTGAAAATACGAAATCCTAACATTAACTTTTTATATTTTAGCAGTAGGTACTTCGCCTATTACAAAGGTATGTTTGCCCTTATCAGCTATCTTGGTGATAGTCTCTAAATATTGGAAAAACTTAATATTCTCATCGCCTTTCATTAGTTCTGAAGCGTTCTTAAGGGCTCTGGCAGTAGCTACTGCAGTACGCGCATTTTCAAGTTCAGAAGTAGCACGTATTTTGCTTTCTAATACTCTTGAGAAGAGGTCTTGTACACTTTTAGGGAAAGTAATATCTATCAGCTGTGCTTTTATTATTTTAAGCCCCAAAGTAGCTACTTCGTTACAAAAATCTTCCTCTTTAAAGTCAGTAATGTCTTCTCGGCATTCGTTTAGTTTTTCGCTAGTGAAAGTGGCGATTTTCTGACGTAGTAGCACCTGTGCAGCGGCTACTATTTGCTGTTCAGCTACAGCAAAATTATCGGCTTCTACCCCAAAGTTATCTACAAATAACTTAGCGTTATCGAGTTTGTAAGCTAAGTAAAAAGAAAAACGCAATGCAATATTATCGGCAGTCAATACCTCCTGATTTACCACCCTTATACTTCTTAATTTTTGCGATAGTGATATGATATGCACTTTCTCCCACGGACTAAATTTATAAATACCCGCACTGAGTTCTTGCTGAAAAACATTCTTTTTGAATAGGAGTCCTACTGAGTTAGGAGCTACCTCTAATTCTTTGTAAAACATATAAATACGATTAACAAGTTAATAAAATAAGAAAGAGAAGACCTCTAAACAGAGGGAGAACTCGATTAAGCCTTTCAAAAATAGCGAAAGGCGGTATCCTCGGTTTTGCAAACTTTGTTTAGAGTGAGCAGAAACTCTGTCTTGTCTTTCTTCCCAATAATAATGAATTAAATGGAGTCATTCCCCTTTCGTTGTTCCGCAATACCTTATTTTGTGAGGGGAAGACGGCTTATATAATAAGTGGCGGTTTATTGTTTCTAAATTTCCTCCCATAGGATAAAGAAATTCATATACAGTTCTTTAGCAGAAAGTTTAGGATACAGATAGCGAATGAGCTTTTTAGTAAGTTTTCCTTTGCTCATTCCTGCAAAAATAAGTTCATCACCCTTATACATTGTTAGTTGCTTGGTCTCCGTTGAAAAATGTATAGTAAGCACTTCGTTTCCGTTTGCATAGAATAGGAAACTACTCACTACATCATTTAGCAAAGGATATTCTTCTTTATACCCTCTTTTATTCCTTAATATCCTTAGCAAATGGTTTCCCTCTGATAGCGGAAGGTGTTTTCTTATCTCAGTAATACGTTCTTCTTCAGGAGCTTCAGGCCACGAAGTTTCTTTTGTCCAGCCTGTACGAAGTACAACTGCGACACTGTCTAATTTCCCCTGATAGAGTTTGCTAAAATCCATTGCTTTAGGATATTGTGCCAGTGCAAGACAAGGGAAAAGGAGGAAGAATAAACGGAGCATAGGCTTGATGATTTTATATTTTCTAATACATAAAAAAGTTTTAGAAAATAATTTTTTGTATCTATTTCCTTTGTATTTGGCTTATAATAGCTTTTCTTATTGTATTACTAATCCCATCATCCTTTTTTAAAAGAGATAAAACAAGATCTATATATGCTTCTTTCCTATCTAAACCTGTTAGCTTGCATAAGTTAGAATTAGCTATCAAACCTTTATTATTAAACACTCTTAAAATAGATTTGTAATCTTTTGAAGAAACATAATTACTAAATTCATCTTTAATCTCATCATATATTTTTTCTTTATCTATTGTGTTATAATTACTATCTAATTGTTTAATAATATCTTCATCATTAGTGATTTTTTGTGTTAATTCATAGAATCTTTTTTGTATTACTTCCTTAAACTTTAGTCTTATTTGGTTCTCTATTTCCTTTTCAAAAAATGAATATATATTTTCTCCTACTTCTCTAAGAACATTATCACTATTTTTACCCATATAATTTGCAATCTCTTTTATGACATTCTCCTCGAGAAAAAGATTTTCAACTTCTGCTACATCTAAAACCCAAATATCTTTAGAATTTAATTTTTCTATTTCCTCTTCATTTCTCCTATCTCTATCAATTAATCCATACGCTTTTATATTATGAAAAGAACTTTGTTCATTAAAGGATTTTACTATTTCAATAACCTTAGTACAACTTCCCAATGACTTAATAGTATAGTCAGGGAAAATGTATTGATAGAGTTTATAATCAAAACTTTTATTTTCTCCTTCTATAAATAAAATAGGTTTTCTACTGCCTAAAACTTCTAAGTATAATGACTCTGGAATAGCCTCATTATTTTCTAAAATTTCATAATCCCAAGTATCATTACCTTCATAAGATTTCATCCAAATTTTCTTTGCATTTTGCCTTGTTATTGCAAAGTCAATATCGTGAGTAAGATATATAAAACAACAATCCTCTCTAGCATTCTCTATTAGGTTAAACAATTTATTAACAAGAGATTTATGTAAGTGCATTTCTGGTTCATCTAGTATAATTATAGAGTTTTCAGGCACACACAATACTTCTCCTATTAGATAAAAAATAACTCGCTCTCCATCACTCATTTCTGAAGAATTATAAATACTATCTGAATTGTCCGAAGGATAAGTTTTTATAACGCCAGCCTCTTTTTTTAGCTTTCTATGAGGTAATACTTTTTCCCATATTTCTTGTATTTTATCTAACTTAGTAAAAGGTTTATCTCCTCCATATTCTTTGTAATGTAAAGACTGTTCATATTCTTCTGTGTGAAGCAAAACAAGTAACTTTTCATAATCATTTAATAGATGAGTATTAGGTTTATCTCCCCATCTATTTCTTTTCTTTCCATATTCCTTTAGATATTCTATATCATCATAATTATAACCATATAAAAATTCATTCTTAGCCACTTCTCTTGATTTTGGACTTACAAAATCAGGCATTATTAGAGATTTTTGAGCAGATATTCTATGGGTAATACCTTTGTAGCTTTCTTCTATTTTTGAACCGAATCTTGTCTTTCCAGAACCATTAGCCCCTACAATAACAAGAGTTTTTAAATCTAATAAAATATCAGATTGTGATCCTTTTTTGAATGATAAAGTTATATTCATAAAAGTAATTAATTATTTTTTACTCTGCAAATATACAACTAAAAACCAAAAGAGCAAGCCTATGCTTGCCCTTTTAGTTCTTTATTTTGAAAGATACATCTTCCTCCTTGTATAAATATCGTAGAAAGCATCATCTTTAAGGCTATCTATAAACAAAATGCTTTCGCCGGTAGATTTCATTTCAGGCCCTAGCTTCTTATCTACATTTGGGAATTTGTTGAATGAGAACACAGGTTGCTTAATAGCAAAGCCCTCTAAGTGCGGATTGAAATGGAAATCAGTGAGTTTCTTCTCGCCCAGCATTACTTTGGTAGCGTAGTTTACGTACGGCTCTTGGTAAGCTTTAGAGATAAATGGCACAGTACGCGAAGCACGTGGGTTTGCCTCAATGATATACACTACATCGTCTTTTACGGCAAACTGCACATTGATAAGCCCTACCGTATTGAGTGCCAAGGCTATTTTATGCGTATGGTCTTTTATTTGTTGCAATACGAACTCACCCAAGTTGAACGGTGGCAAGGTAGCGTTACTGTCGCCTGAGTGAATACCGCAAGGCTCTATATGCTCCATAATACCAATGATATACACATTCTCCCCGTCGCATATTGCATCAGCTTCCGCTTCTATAGCACCATCGAGATAATGGTCGAGTAGCAGTTTGTTATTAGGTATCTTGCGCAAGAGGTCTACCACGTGGGCTTCCAACTCTTCTTTGTTGATGACAATCTTCATTCCTTGCCCTCCCAATACATACGAAGGGCGCACGAGTAGCGGGAAGTCAAGTTCATCGGCGAGTTTGAGCGCCTCATCAGCGGTTTCAGCTACACCAAAACGCGGATAAGGAATATTATTCTCTTTCAGTAGCGTTGAAAAACTACCTCTATCTTCTGCCAAGTCAAGCGACTGGAAGCTAGTGCCTATAATTTTAATCCCATATTTATCTAACTTTTCAGCCAATTTAAGTGCTGTTTGTCCGCCGAGCTGTACAATGACCCCCTCTGGCTTTTCGTGCTGAATAATATCATAGATGTACTCCCAGAACACAGGCTCAAAATAGAGTTTGTTAGCCGTGTCAAAGTCGGTAGAAACGGTCTCAGGGTTACAGTTGATCATTATGGTTTCATAACCACACTCTTCGGCAGCTAATACCCCGTGCACACAGCAGTAGTCGAATTCAATCCCCTGTCCTATACGGTTAGGACCTGAACCGAGTACTACCACCTTTTTGCGGTCAGTTACTACGCTGTCGTTAGCCACGTATTCCTTGCCGTCAGCGGTGCGGATAGGAGCCTCGAAAGTAGAATAATAGTAAGGAGTTTGCGCCTTAAACTCAGCAGCACAAGTGTCTACCAATTTGAATACGCGACGTATGTTTAGCTCCTCACGCTTCTTATGTACCTCACTCTCCCAGCAACCAAGCATATAGGCAATTTGTCGGTCGGCAAACCCTTTTTGTTTGGCTTCAAAGAGGAGTTCTTTAGGTAAGGTGTCTATTTTGTAACGTGATATTTCTTTTTCGAGCGCACATAGTTCTTCATATTGTTTGAGGAACCACATATCTATCTTAGTGATTTCGTGTATGCGGCTAAGCGGAATACCCATCTGTACCGCATCGTATATCACGAATACCCTATCCCAGCTCGGGTAGGTTAGTTTCTCAATAATCTGTTCGTAGTTCTTATAGCCTTTGCCGTCAGCACCCAAACCATTGCGTTTGATTTCAAGCGATTGGGTAGCTTTTTGTAATGCCTCTTGGAAAGAACGCCCTATACCCATTACCTCACCTACCGACTTCATTTGCAAGCCAATAGTGCGGTCAGAGCCTTCGAACTTGTCAAAGTTCCAACGTGGTATTTTCACAATCACATAATCTAACGTAGGCTCAAAGAAAGCGGAAGTGGATTTAGTGATTTGGTTTTGCAACTCGTCTAAATGATAGCCAATAGCCAATTTGGTAGCAATCTTAGCAATAGGATAACCTGTAGCCTTAGAAGCCAAAGCCGAAGAGCGCGATACACGAGGGTTAATTTCAATAGCGATAATATCTTCCTTTTCATCAGGCGATACCGCAAACTGCACGTTGCAACCACCTGCAAAATCGCCTATACTGCGCATCATCTTGATCGCCATATTGCGCATACGTTGGAAAGTGCGGTCAGATAGAGTCATCGCAGGGGCTACGGTAATAGAATCCCCAGTGTGGATACCCATAGGGTCCATATTTTCAATGGTACAGATAATGGCCACATTGTCGTTTTTGTCGCGCAAAAGCTCAAGTTCGTACTCCTTCCAGCCTAAAAGTGCCTTATCGATAAGCACCTCGTGGATAGGCGAGGCTTCCAAACCGCGATTGAGGAGCATATCAAAATCCTCTTTTTTATAGACGATAGAAGCTCCTGTACCGCCCAAAGTAAAAGACGGACGTATTACGAGTGGAAAACCAAAGCGTTGCGCGATTTCTTTTCCTTTAAGGAAAGAAGTAGCCGTTTCAGACGGTGCCATAGGGATACCGATTTCATCAAGCAACACGCGGAATTTTTCGCGGTCTTCAGTGATTTGTATGGCATCAATATCTACCCCGATGATTTCTACTCCAAAGTCTTTCCAGATACCTTTCTCATCAGCCTCAATACAGAGGTTAAGCGCTGTTTGTCCGCCCATTGTAGGGAGAACAGCATCTATTTCGGGGTGAGCTTTTAGAATTTCCACTAATGATTTAGTGGTGAGAGGTTTCAGATAGACCACATCCGCCATAGACGGGTCGGTCATAATGGTAGCAGGGTTAGAGTTAATAAGTATGGTTTTGATACCATCTTCGCGCAATGAGCGCAACGATTGCGAGCCTGAGTAGTCAAACTCGCAGGCTTGTCCGATGATAATAGGTCCTGATCCTATGAGCAGAACACAATGTAGGTCGTTTCTTTTAGGCATTTTATATAGATATTGCTGTGTTTTTTATTTAATTCTTCTCTAAAACATAAAATAAATGAGTGTGTATGAGCCCAGTTAAAGGTGATATTTGCTTCTCTAAAGAATGTTGAAAGGCAAAATCGCACTTTTCGAGTACGTGTTTAGATGCCTTGTTTTCCTCATAAACAATTGCCATCAATCGCTGTAACCCCAACTGTTCAAAGCCGTATTTAATAATAACTTTAGAGGCTTCAGTAGCATATCCCTTTCCCCAAAATGGCTCGCCTAACCAATAGCCTAGTTCAGCTTCATTTTCTTTCAAAGGGCAGTTGCTATTTCCCTGAAAGTGCAGCCCTATGCTACCTATAATTGTATTGTCAGTCAAACAAATAGCAAATGTATGAGGCTTGCAAAGAATATGTTCAATAACATATCGGCTTTCTTCTTCGTTTTGGTGAGGGTTCCATCCAGTTATAAGAGCTACATTAGGATTTTTTGCTAATTCATATAAATTAGCGCTATCAGAAAGTTGCCACTGGCGAAGTGTAAGCCGTGAGGAGGTTAAGGGGGTATTATCTCTCATTTTATTATTTTGCATAAAAAAATAGCTACATCTTTCAAAAGAAAAATATAGCTACTATAATAATAAAGAATATTGTTGCCCTGCGTATCTCTTTCGAGTACTGCCTATCAAAGCACTAAAGAGTGCTAACTGACTCATATTCTTAAAGGTGTTCATTTAACAATTAATAATTGCACATTAAAAAAGAGCGAAAAACGGGTCTCGAACCCGCGACCTCAACCTTGGGAAGGTTGCGCTCTACCAACTGAGCTATTTTCGCTTATTATGCTGCAAAGGTACAACAAAATTTAATACCTGCAAATTTATACCTGAAAAATTGCACTTACTACTGGAACTTACATTTTTAGTTTACCTGCACTTTCAAGCTCAGACTCAGCCTTTATTGTATTACCAATTTTGAAAGATAAGTCCATAGTCAAAATATTTTTAAAGGTTACGTAAAAGCAAAAAATCATTACTCTCGTTAGAAAGTAATGATTGTTTTAAGTCGTACTCGGAGCGGGACTTGAACCCGCACAGGCATTGCTGCCCACTGGATTTTAAGTCCAGCGTGTCTACCGATTCCACCATCCGAGCATCATCGTTATATGTAAGTAACAAAAAAAGAGCGAAAAACGGGGTTCGAACCCGCGACCTCAACCTTGGCAAGGTTGCGCTCTACCAACTGAGCTATTTTCGCTTGTGTTTTTCAGTAAGTTTGCAGCTGATTTGTTTCTCATTTGCGGTGCAAAGGTACAACAAATTTCAATACCTGCAAATTTTTTCTTACTTTTTTTACAACTTTTTTTGCTTCAAAAAGCTAACTTACATTCTTTCAGGCACTTGTATTCCTAACATTTTAAACGAAGCGGCTATAATTTCGCCTATTTTCTCGCATAAAACTACTCTGAAGTGCAACTTCACAGGCTCTTTTTCCCCTAAGATGGATACGTTTTGGTAGAAAGAATTGAAGTCTTTTACCAAGTCGTATACGTAATTAGCTATCACAGCAGGACTGTATTCTTCGGCTGCTTCTTGCACAATAGCAGGGAAAAGGGTAATACTTTTTAGCAGTGCTTTCTCTTTTTCGTGCAGAGTATCAGGCATAGCTGTGCTGTCTGCGACTCCCATTTCGGCGTATTTCCGCAAAATCGACTGTATACGCGCGTAAGTGTATTGTACAAAAGGACCTGTATTCCCTTGGAAGTCGATAGACTCTTTAGGGTCGAAGAGGATGCGCTTCTTGGGGTCTACCTTTAGTATATAATACTTCAGTGCCCCTAAGCCGATAGTGTGGTATAAGGCTTCTTTTTGCGCTTCGGTATAACCGTCGAGCTTGCCGAGTTCTTGCGAAATCTCCTTAGCGGTTTGCTCCATTTCGGCTATAAGGTCGTCAGCATCTACTACAGTACCTTCGCGACTCTTCATCTTGCCGCTTGGTAGGTCTACCATACCATAGCTGAGGTGGTATAAGTGCGAAGCCCAATCGTATCCTAACTTCTTGAGTATCAAGAAAAGCACTTTGAAGTGATAATCCTGCTCATTACCCACCGTATATACCATTCCCTTTACATCGGGGTAGTCTTTCACGCGCTGCGTAGCAGTCCCCATATCTTGGGTGATGTATACCGAAGTGCCGTCAGCACGCAGTACCAACTTCTCGTCTAATCCATCAGCGGTAAGGTCGCACCATACCGAGCCGTCTTCTTTTTTGAAGAAAACACCCTGTGCTAATCCTCTCTCTACAATGTCCTTCCCTAATAAATAGGTGTTGCTTTCGTAGTAATACGAGTCGAAATCTACCCCTAAATTCTTATAAGTCACCGCAAAACCATCGTACACCCAGCCGTTCATCTTTTTCCAAAGCGATATCACTTCAGGGTCGCCGGCTTCCCATTGGCGCAACATCTCCTGAGCGGCTACAAATATAGGGGCTTGCTTTTCGGCTTCCTCTTTGCTTTTTCCTTCGGCTATCAGTTGCTGAATTTCCTCCTTATAAGCCTTGTCAAAAGCCACGTAGTAGTTGCCTACTAGCTTATCGCCTTTTAAACCAATACTTTCAGGGGTTTCGCCGTTGCCAAAACGTTGCCACGCAATCATTGATTTGCAGATGTGTATCCCTCTATCGTTGATGATTTGGGTTTTATACACCTTATGTCCAGCAGCTTTTAGTATTTCAGCTACCGAATACCCCAAAAGGTTGTTGCGTATATGCCCTAAGTGCAGCGGTTTGTTAGTGTTAGGCGATGAATATTCTACCAAAATCGCCTCTTTGCTGTTAGGGGCAGCCAAACCAAAGTGCTTATTTTCTCTGATTTGGTCTAAGAAATCGATGTAATAACTATCGGCTATCACAAGGTTCAAAAAACCTTTAATAACGTTGAAATCGCTAACTAAATTGCCAGCGTGTTTTTTCAGATAGTCACCTATTTGTTCGCCAATTTGCACAGGGTTTCCTTTGATGTGGCGCAATAAGGGGAATATCACAAGGGTAATATCACCGGTGAAATCTTTGCGAGTTTGCTGTAGTTCAACGGTTTCTAAATCAACGCTGTACAACTGCTGTACGACCTGAGTGATATGCTGTTTTAAAGTGTCTTGTAAAGTAAGCATCGGTATTGTCTTTATTTTAAAAGTGCAAAGGTAATAATAATTTGCCAATTTGTCAATTTGTTGATTTTGCCAATCAGGTCAAACACACAAAAGTCTGCTCATTCTTCCCAGCCTTCCCAATCCTCCCAGCCCTCCCAGTCCTCCCATACTTTTTATATATACTTACACCGAACGATGAACGAACGATAAACGAACGATGAGCGAACAATAAGCGAACAATAAGCAAAAGGTAATTGACAAATTGACAAATTGACAAATTGACAAATCGGCAAATTAGCTAATTGCCAAATTTCCCCGCGTATTCTGCGATGACATTTTTGTCAAAATAAGGTTCTTCATCTATATGCAGTAGCACTGGTAGTTGGGTTTTATGCAAAATAAACGACTCAGTTGAAGGGTTAGGTGTGCCGCTGAATACAATGCCATACACATCTAAACCTCTGTGCTTTAGGGCTTCGTAAGTGAGTAACGTATGGTTGATACTGCCTAAGTAATGGCGCGATACCAGTACGATTTTATCGGTAGGGCGGAGTAGGTCGAGCATCGTGTCGTCTTCGTTTAGTGGCACGAAAAGTCCGCCAGCAGCCTCTATAACCAAGTGGTTATCAGTCTCAGGGCGCACTATCTTAGATAATTCTATGCGTATGCCATCTAATTCAGCTGAAAGGTGCGGACTGGCAGGAGTATGAAGAGCGTAACTATTGGGGTGGAAAACAGTGCGTGTGTTAGAGATAAGTCGGCGTACTTTGTCGGTGTCAGAATTCTCCAAATCGCCTGACTGTATGGGCTTCCAATAGTCAGCTTCAAGAGCTTCGGTAAGGATAGCCGAAACGATGGTTTTTCCTACTTCGGTAGAAATACCTACTACAAAATAAGTGTCTTTTTTCTTCATTTTGATTGTTTTTTTTGATTTTTCAGAAAGCAAAATTACTAGTAAAAAATTAAATAACCATCGCCAGTACAAAAAAATGTTAAAAATATTTTAAATATAATTTGCAAGATTTGGTAAAAGTTCCTACATTTGTAGCTCGAAAATAACCTTCGGGAAGAGCATTTCCCGACCTAAATAACAGTATATATGAAAGTTACAGTAGTAGGAGCTGGTGCAGTAGGTGCCAGCTGTGCAGAGTACATCGCTATTAAGGACTTTGCTTCTGAAGTAGTATTAATTGACATCAAAGAAGGTTTTGCTGAAGGTAAAGCTATGGATTTGATGCAAACTGCCTCTCTCAACGGGTTTGATACTCGTATCGTAGGGGTAACTAATGATTATGCTAAAACTGCTGGTAGTGATGTAGCAGTGATTACCTCTGGTATTCCTCGCAAGCCTGGTATGACACGCGAAGAGCTTATCGGTACCAATGCTAACATCGTTAAATCAGTAGTAGAACAGTTGGTGAAATACTCACCAAACGTGATTGTAATTGTAGTGAGCAACCCTATGGACACTATGGCTTATTTGGTACACAAAGCTACCAACTTGCCTAAAAACCACATCATTGGTATGGGAGGCGCGCTCGACAGTGCTCGCTTCAAATACCGTTTGGCTGAAGCGCTAAATAGTCCTATTTCAGACGTAGATGGTATGGTAATCGCTGCACATAGCGATAGTGGTATGCTACCACTTACTCGTTTGGCAAGCTACCGCGGAGTGCCTGTTACCGAATTCCTTTCAGCTGACCGCCTCAACCAAGTAGCCGAAGATACTAAAGTAGGAGGAGCTACCCTTACTAAATTATTGGGTACTTCAGCTTGGTATGCACCAGGAGCAGCTGTTTCAGCTTTAGTACAAGCTATTGCTTGTGACCAAAAGAAACTTTTCCCTTGCTCAGTATTGCTCGAAGGCGAATACGGCGAAAAAGACGTATGCGTAGGTGTGCCTGTAATTGTAGGTAGAGATGGTGTTGAGAAAATTGTAGAAGTAAAACTCAACGATGCTGAAAAAGCGAAATTTGCTGAAAGTACTGCCGCTGTACGCGAAGTAAACAAAGCGTTAGCTGGTGTGTTGTAAGATTTTTGTAATCATAATAGAAAAATAGGCTGTCCTAATAACAAGGACAGCCTATTTTTTTATCTGTATCATAAATCATTAGCACTACCACGAAATAAATACGCCCCCAGTAGTAACCAAGTACATCTTCTTTATGGGCACAATAGGTTTGGTATGCTGAATGAGCTGGTAAGAAAGCCATATACCAAAATTTTTAGTGATATGATGCTTTAGTTGTAAATCGTAGGCAAAACGTGGATTTGCGATATTGCTATCTAAGCGCGAATGCATATAACCGCTGGTGGTAAGCTGCCACTTCTCGCTGAAGAGTATTTTGAAGCCTATAGCTAAGCGGGTTTTGAGGGTACGCTGGTGCAGAGTGATATTCTCGCCTGTATACTTAGGAACACCGTCCATATTCCATTTTTCGTATTCGTAAAAAAAACCGAGACCGCTAGTTAGGATAAAATGCTCTGATTGTATAAGTCTATACCTCGACTGCATACCCGAGGCTACCCGCAACAGCAACCCCCGTGTAGGCGACCATACCAATTCGGCAAACGGATAAACCTCTAAGCGTGGTTTTACTAAATAGCGATATTCCATATGTAGAAAACCATTGCTGACGTTTACAGTATTGCCAAAAGCAGTAATCTCTAACTGATTGATAAGGGTAATAGCTTTTTTCTTCTGAAGTAGCCAACTAACATTGGCATTGTTTTTAAAACTGAAGAAGTTCTCTTTTTCAGTTTTGAAGTTGAGTTCAGGCGCAACAGAGCCTTGCCAAGAGCGGGTGGTATCAATTACCGTAGCGAGACTCTCGGTAAATATAATCTGTGCGCGCAAGGTTAGGAGGGGACACAGTAGGCTAAACAGTAAGCAGTAGCGTAAGAAGGTCATATATTTACTATTTGGGCACGGTCGGCTTGGCTATAAGCCCACGGTGCTCCGTTATTCTCTATATTGGTCATCATAGCATTTAGCTCGGTAGGAGCCGCTGATTGCTCCATTACTGAGTATTGGCGCAGCTCCATAATAATACTCACCGGACTAATGCTCACAGGGCAGGCTTCGGCACAAGCGTTGCAAGTGGTACAAGCCCATAACTCTTCCGCCGTGATGTAATCGCCTAATAGCTGTTTGCCATCATCTTCAAACTTGCCGTGCTTATCGATGTTCTTACCAACTTCTTCTAAGCGATCGCGGGTTTTCATCATAATGGCACGTGGTGAGAGCTTCTTGCCAGTAAGGTTTGCCGGACACTCATCGGTGCAACGTCCGCATTCAGTGCAAGTGTAAGCACTCATTAGCTGTACCCACGTAAGGTCGGCTACATCTGAAGCCCCAAATTTTTCAGGAGGGGAAGTGTCTTGAGCAGCAAAAGGGTCAGCAGTAGGGTCTAACATTAGTTTTACCTCACGTGTCACCGTAGGATTTACTTTTAGTGCTCCTAAAGGTTGAATAGAGGCGTAGTAGGTATTAGGAAATGCTAATAATATGTGCAGATGTTTAGAGTAGTATAAGTAGTTTAAGAAGCACAAAACCCCGATGATATGCAACCACC
>NZ_KN390015.1:4050-7330 GCF_000213295.2 Capnocytophaga sp. oral taxon 329 str. F0087 | reverse complement strand
AACCACCAACAGCTACGCTCTATCGCTATAAGAGTAGGTACAGAGGTGTGTTGCAATAAGGGTACTATATATTGACTGATGCCGAAAGCCCCAGTAGAAACGTAGTGAGGGGCGTGTAGGGCTTGTAGTTGGGTATCGGCAGCGTTCATTAGCAGAAACAGACTCATCATCACCATTTCGGCATAGAGAATATTGTTAGCATCTTTTTTAGCCCACCCTTTTAGTTCAGTTTTCTGAAAACGAGGTACTTTTAGTATATTACGCCGTATCCAGAAAGTGATAACAGCTATAATAACTAAAAGAGCTAACCCCTCAAAAGCAGTGATTAAGAAGTAGTACCAAACTCCTAAGCTAGCAAATATGCGGTGAGAGCCTGTAAGTCCGTCAATGATGATTTCTAAAAGCTCTATGTTGATAATCAAGAAGCCTGCATATACTATAAGGTGTAGTACGGCTACTATGGGGCGCACTAACATCTTTTGTTGCCCAAAGGCTATACGCAGCATATTCTTTAGGCGTTTGCGTTTGTGGTCGGTTACTACCTCAGGGCGACCTAAACGTATGTTGCGTATGAGTTTGCGTATATTATAAATGAAAAAGCCTCCTCCTATACAGAGAAGTATCGCAAATACTATGTTAGGGAGGAAGCTCATTATACGTTTATATTATTCTGATTTTTCTTCGTCTTGAGGTTCGTATACTTTGGCTTTTTTGCCAAAGATAGAGAAATGTACGTAGCGCTTAGGATTTAGGCGGAAGTCTTGCAGCAACAGCTCTAACTGTTTAGCAGACTTGTCTAAGTCTTTGTATAGCGCTTCATCTTTCATCAGTTTGCCTATAGTGCCTTTGCCCCCTTCTATATCAGCCAAAAGGGTATTGAGGTTGTTAAGAGTAGTTTGAGCATCGGCTATAACCTTGTTAAGTTCAGCTTCTGATAGTTCGCCAGATACTTTAGCCAAATCAGTAGTGATTTTATTAGCGTTTTGTAGGGTAGAGCGCAGGTTGCTTTGGCTATCAGCTAATAATTTATTGAGGGTAACTGATGCTTGGTTGAGGTTGCGCATAGTAGCACTGATTTCAGCTATAGCTACTTTTAGGTCGTTAGAGGTTTTAGCATCTAAAATCTTATTTACACCGGTAAGGGTAGTATCAGCCTGATTGAGTAAATGGTTTAGTTTTTCTTGAGTAGGCTTAATAGAAGATGAGATAGACGCAAGCATATCTTCTTGAATACGCGCTTCGAGTACATCGCCTGATACCGCTATAGGGGCATTGTCAAAAGCAGGGATAATCTGAAGTCCAGCACCGCCTAATAAACTGTTGTACAGCTCGGCTACACTATTTTTAGAGAATGAAAAATCGTCAGAGCACTCCATAGTGATTTTGATTTTTGCTGTTTTCTCTTCTAAATCAACAGCTTCAACACTACCTACTTTTACTCCGTTTACAGTTATTTGAGTACCTGTTTTTAATCCGCCTGAATGAGGGAAGTAAGCGTAATAGGTATTGGTTTTATTAAATATAGATTTTGATTTTAGGAAGTTAAATCCTACGAAAAAAGCAGCAATACCTGCTATTACTATAATGGCTGTTTTTACTTCTTTTGATAATTTCATCAGTTTTTATTTATAGGTTCTATTTTTCTATTTGTTTAGCTTTCTCTATAGTGATTCGTTTCCCAAGATAAAAAGCCGCTATATAAGCATCTTTGTAGCCTTTTTTTTTAGCATTACTCAGTAGGGTAAGAGCCTCTTTGTGTCGTTTAGCATTGCCGTAATAATACACATATACTTTGCCGTCTTTTTCTGTTGAGATAGGCGAGAGCCCTTTGAAGTTAAACGGCTTAGCTTCCAAGCGTTTGGGACTAGACGAAATTTGCACTTTGTAAGATACACTCCCCTTTTCGGTAGGGTGGTTTGCAGGCTGTTTTCTGCCTGTGCCGTGTACTGATACAGTGTCGCTAGGCGCTACGTATGAACTTTGCCCTTGTATCCATTTTTTATAGGTTAGGATAGCTGTAGCAATGTTTTCGGCAAACTCTTCTTGCCCTTTCTCTGAGGTTAAGAATTTTCGCTCTTCGTTATTAGTAAGAAAGGCCGTCTCGATAAGGATACTAGGCATATAGGTTTGGTGCAGCACTATGAAGCCTGCTTGGCGCACACCTCTGTTGGCGCGCTTCATAACCCCTGTTAGCTGACTTTGCACTATCTTAGCCAATTGTATGCTTTGCTCTAAAAACTCTTCTTGCATAATAGAGAGCCCAATAATAGACTCGGGAGAGTTGATATTGTACTGGGCATACTTCTTCTTATAATCATCTTCTAGATAGATTACTGAGTTTTCAGCCTTAGCTACCTCGAAGTTTTGTTCGTTAGCATTCAACCCTAATACATAAGTTTCAGCCCCTTCTACTTGTGTTTCGTGGGCGTTGCAGTGTATCGATACGAATACATCTGCTTTGTTTTTGTTGGCGATAGCTCCTCGCTCGTATAGGTCGATAAGCTCATCGGTTTTGCGGGTGTAAATAACCTTGATGTCAGGGTGAGCTTCTAATTTCTTTCCTACCAGAAGGGCTATTTTTAGCACTACGTCTTTCTCATAAATAGTTTTATTGACTACCTTACCAGGGTCTTTTCCTCCGTGCCCTGCGTCTAAAACTACTTTGAAAACGGGTGTCTTCTGAGCATACCCACTCAGGGGAATAGCCCAGCATAACCAGAAAAGTATGAGGCGTAAAAGTTTCATCAATTAGTTTTTTGTTTTAATTGGGGGCAAAGATAACGGTTTTAGCTTACAATGCCAAACTTCCCTACATATTTAACTGATTATTAACGCTTCAAATTCTTCTTCACTTATCATTTTTACCCCTAAGCTTTCTGCTTTTTCTTTTTTGCTAGGTCCCATATTATCGCCTACTATTACATAGCTGGTTTTAGATGAGATAGACGAACCTACTTTGCCACCATGTTGCTCTATAAGGGTTTTGAGTTCATCGCGTGAGTGTAGGTGGAATACCCCTGATACTACAAAAGTGAGCCCTTTTAGCTTGTCAGTCTGCCCTTCGGTAGCCTGTTCGCTTAGGGCAAATTGTAGTCCGTAGCCTTTTAGACGCTCTATAAGGGCGCGGTTATAAGCATCGGCAAAGAAACTCACTACACTGCTAGCTATCTGGTTGCCTATTTCGTCTACTTCTATTAGCTGCTCAATAGTAGCTGCTTCGAGGGCTTCTATGGTTTTGTAGTGGCGTGCCAATTTCTTGGCTACAGTCTCGCCTACATAT
>NZ_KN390015.1:0-3406 GCF_000213295.2 Capnocytophaga sp. oral taxon 329 str. F0087 | reverse complement strand
CTCGCCTACATATCTGATGCCTAAGGCAAAAAGCACCCTCTCAAACGGTATTTCTTTTGACTTTTCGATGCCTTTTACTATGTTTTCAGCACTCTTTTGTGCCATACGCTCTAAAGGTAGCAGTTTGGCAACAGTTACTTCGTAGAGGTCGGCATAGGTGTGTATGATACCAGCTCTAAAGAGTAGTTCTACTGTTTCCTCTCCCAAGCCCTCTATATCCATTGCTTTGCGCGAAATAAAGTGCTGTATCTTGCCTGTGATTTGAGGAGGACAGCTGTTGCTATTAGGGCAGTAGTGCTGTGCTTCGCCCTCGTTGCGCACTAAAGCTGTGCCACACTCAGGACAATGGGTGATATATTGGACTTTTTCCGCATTGGCTTCGCGTTTTTCTAAATTCACCCCTACTATTTTCGGGATAATCTCTCCGCCTTTTTCTACATATACTGAGTCGCCTATGTGTATGTCGAGTTTTTCTATCTGGTCGGCATTGTGCAGCGAGGCACGCTTCACGATAGTGCCGGCTAAAAGTACGGGCTGTAAGTTGGCTACAGGCGTAATAGCCCCTGTACGACCCACTTGGTAAGAGATGCTCTCTAAAAGGGTATCTACTTGCTCGGCTTTGAACTTATAAGCCATCGCCCAGCGCGGTGACTTAGAGGTGTAGCCTAATTCTTCTTGCTGTGCTATGCTGTCTACTTTCACCACTACGCCATCGGTTTCGTAGGGTAGGGTGTGGCGCTTGCTATCCCATTCGTTGATAAAGTCCATAACTTCGGCAGTTGAATGGCATAGTTTAGAGATGTTTGGCACTTTGAACCCCCAAGCGCGTGCTTTTTCTAATCCCTCAAACTGACTCTTTATGCCTGTGTCGCCTACTAAAAAGTATAACAAGCAGTCTAAGCCGCGTTTAGCTACTTCGGCAGTGTCTTGCAGTTTGAGGCTTCCGCTGGCGGTATTGCGCGGATTCATAAAAGGGTCTTCGCCTGCAGCAACGCGCTCTTTGTTGAGTGCTTCAAAAGCCTTTTTAGGCATTACTATTTCGCCGCGGATATAGAAACGCTCAGGATAATCGCCTTTTAGCTGTAGAGGCACTGAACCGATGGTACGCACATTGGCAGTAATATCATCGCCTTGAATACCATCACCACGTGTAGTAGCTTGCTTGAGTTTGCCATTTTCGTAGAGCAAATCAATAGAAGCGCCATCATACTTTAGTTCGCAGGTGAAGTTGATTTGGTCACTACCTAAAGTCTTGATGATACGTTGTTCCCATTCTTCTAAATCTTCTTTAGAATAAGAGTTGTCTAACGAGTACATACGATACTCGTGCACCACTGTAGGGAAGTTTTTGGTAATAGTACCCCCCACACGTACTGTAGGCGAGTTCTCGTCGTAATACTCGGGGTGCGCTTGCTCTAATGCCTGTAGTTCTTTGAGTTTTTGGTCGAACTCAAAGTCGGAAATAGTAGGCGTGTCGAGCACGTAATAATTGTAATTATGCTGATTAAGCTCCTCGCGAAGCTGCTGTATTTTTTCTTTCATTCTTATACACTATACTTTTGTCTTTATCGTAAGATACGGTCTGGTTCTTTGTTTTTCTCCCATTTTAGGTCAGAAAGCATTGAGGCTTTGATACCAATAAAGAAGTACCAAGAGGTGCGGTAACCAAAAGGGGTGAATTGAAAACTCATTTTGAAACTGTTCAGGTCGCGCTCGAAACGGAGCTGGGTGTATGTAAACCCTTTGTTTACAAAGTCGTAACCGCTCGAAAGCCCTACTTGCCACTTAGGGGTTAGCGATACATTGCCCGAGAACATCAGTGAGTTATTAGAAATCATACTTTCGCGCGCTTGATTGCTGTAAGTGAGTGAGTGCGCAAGCGTTAAATCCCAAGGGATAGTAGCCTGATAGAACTTTTGCTTCTCGTCTCCGTCTTTCTCCTCTTTCTTATCGCCAATATGCTGCACGTCATTTAGTGGCTTAGAAGACCCAAATAGGTCGTCAGTACGTCCGCCCGATACGTTGCCGGTACTCTTTTTATCCTTGCCGTTCTTGTCTTTCTTGTCCTTTTTGTCTTTGTTAGAGAAAGAATAGTTAGTAGAAATGTTGGCATTGGTTAGCCTAAAAAGGCTACCACCATTGTTGATATTCCACTTTTCCATTTGTCGCCCGTTATTGTCGATAGCATACGGATTGAGAGTGGCACCAAAATTAACCCCTAATTTGCCATTGAACAGAGCTGTACCTCCTGTAACGTTCACCGGACTGAATTGCTTGGTTATCACGTTGTAGTTAGAGCTGAAGTTGAGGCTGTTTAGTAGCATAACCTTTCGTGGAGCCGTTTCGGCACTGTCTTTTTGCTTCATCTTAGCCTCGAAAGTGTTAGCAAGTGAAAAGCCTATTGACTGCGATTCGTGTAGCCCTGGGGTGCCATAGATACCCCCCTCGAAGCGCGAGTACTGCATACGATTGCCATAAGCATCGGATATGTAATAATCATAATACTGGTCGAATGATGGGGTGTAGCCATAGCTTACTGAAGGGCGCATCACGTGACGGATAGCTTGTATGGCTGACCCTTTTTTGAAGCGGAAAGTACCATAAATGGTAGTTCCTAAGCTAGCCCCTAAGTTGTACGTCATAAAACGGTCGAAGCCGCTAAGGGTATCAATGCCTACCTTGCCAATAGTGCTATTGAAGTTGTTTTTGCGTATGGTTTTGAACTGCCAAGTTTCGTTGATAGATGAGTTGAGCCCTAAGGTGATGTATTTCATTAGTTTAGCAGTGGTGCTAATTGGGATAGAGTGTTGCACCCCATTGCGCGCCTCGTTGAACATTTTCTTTGAAAAGAAAAGGCTATCGTAGGTAGCAAAACGGTTGTCAGCCTGCATACTATACTGTAAGTTCAAACTCTTGATAAGTCCTTTTTTGGTTTCGCCCTCTTTAGCAAAAGGGTAAATACGCTCTACACTTCCGCGCAGCGAAGGCAGGGTCATATCTATACTTTTGGTGTTCGTATTCTGCGAGTGCGATGCCGATACAGACAAGTTCACCGAAGGCGATGAAGGAAAAGTCTTAGAGTATGACACTGACGACATCATCGTGTTGTTTAGGAAGTTAGAGGTATTAGCTTGATTATACGACTCTTGGTAGTACCTACTATTGCTCGACAGGTTTACAGAGGCTGAAAAGTTAGAGTTAGGGTTTGCCTTGCTGTCCTTGCTATGCGTCCACTGTATGCTGTACATCTGACTGCCCGAATAGTCGGGTAAGCCCCTCATACTGTAGATGTTATTCTCATAAGTAAGGTTGAAGCTACCGGTGTATCTGTAGCGCTTCACATAGGCCGATTGGGCACGCAGTCCGTAGCTGCCATTAGTGTAATAATCGGCTGTGAGGGCAAGGT
>NZ_KN390014.1:7690-26721 GCF_000213295.2 Capnocytophaga sp. oral taxon 329 str. F0087 | reverse complement strand
GAAGTGCTGCCCTAAATGTTTTTTTGCTTTTACTAATTCCATAAACTAACTTCTTACTTTTCTGAGTAATAAAATGGCGAGGGTTAGAAAAATAAGATTAGGTATCAATACTGCCATTAGAGGTGAAAGCCCTCCTGAAGTCTGTGCTAAAGTACCAAATACTCGGTCGAAGAATACAAAGGTAAAGCCTACGACTACTCCTACCATTAGGTTAATACCCATACCTCCTCGCTTTTTTACTGACGATACTGCTACCCCTATCAGTGTAAGGATAAAAGCAGTACTTATTGCACCCCAACGCCTATATTTCACTAACAAATACATATTAAGGTTAGGAGAGCCTTTCATTCGCTCGCGTTCAATAAACTTATCCAGTTCAAAAAGGTTCTTATTCTCTGCGGTATACTCCATCGGCATTAGGTCGTCTATTTTAAACTTGAAGATGGTATCTAGTTGCTCTTTACGCTCTATTATATCATCGGCTGTCTCTATCTTGCGTTTTGAGTAGTTTGTCAGTCGGTAAGTTTGAGTACTATCAATCCACTGTATGGTCTCTGCGTTTATCTTTTCAGTCATCCTGATACCATCGAAATGCTCTACCGAAAAGTTATACCCGCGCTTGTCTTCGTAATTAAACGAACTTACATACAGATAATCATTATCTGTAAACTGATTGTATAGGTCGCTTACACTCTCTACTTTTGATGAACGTATATACTTATTCCAAAAATCATTATAGACGGTACTAGCTGCTGGTACTATAAACATCCCCATAAAAAACACTATTATCGAAATAATTGTAGCTCCTATTATATAAGGACGTAAAAAGCGCATATATGATACCCCCGAGCTCTGTATAGCTATAATTTCGGTATTATTTGCCAATTTAGAGGTAAACCAGATTATAGAGAGAAAAAGCAAGATAGGAAATAATATATTAGCAAAATAACCAATAAAACTAACATAATACAATAGTATTTCGTTCATTGGCGCTTTTTTCTGTATCATTTTATCTACTTTTTCTGATAAATCTACTATTATCCCTATCGGAATAAAAAGCACTATCATCATAAAGAAAGTAAGCAAATATCGCTTGAGTATGTACCAGTCAAGTATTTTCATATTTTTGTTAGATTTTAAAGACGATTCGACATATCATTCACCATTTTTGTCTTCCATTGGCTAAAGGTACCTGCTATTATTTGTCGGCGTGCCTCTCTCACTAACCACAAATAAAACCCTAAGTTGTGTATAGAGGCTATTTGTTTGCCTAAAAACTCATTAGCAGCAAACAGATGTCGTAAGTAGGCTTTGGTGTAATATGTATCTACATAAGTATGCCCATCAGGGTCAAGAGGCGAAAAGTCGTCTTCCCACTTTTTATTTTTGATATTGATAATTCCTTTTGAAGTGAAGAGCATACCATTGCGAGCATTACGTGTAGGCATCACACAGTCCATCATATCTACCCCTAAGGCGATGTTTTCTAATATATTGATAGGAGTACCTACTCCCATAAGATAGCGAGGTTTATCTTTAGGCAGTATATCGCATACCAGCTCAGTCATCTCGTACATTTGCTCTACAGGTTCACCTACTGATAGCCCACCTATCGCATTACCATCAGCCCCTTTGCTAGCTATATATTCTGCTGATTGTATACGGAGGTCTTTATATACAGACCCTTGTACAATAGGAAATAAACTTTGCTCATAGCCATATTTAGGCGGTACTTTCTCTAAGTGTGCTATACAGCGGTCAAGCCAACGATGGGTAAGGTGCATTGAGCGTTTAGCATAGCCATATTCGCAAGGGTAAGGAGTACATTCATCAAAAGCCATCATTATATCAGCTCCTATACTGCGCTCTATTTCCATCACATTTTCAGGCGAAAAGAAGTGATACGAACCATCTATATGGCTCTTAAACTTCACTCCTTCTTCTTTTATCTTGCGGTTGGCTGCCAACGAATATACCTGATAACCTCCACTATCGGTAAGGATATTCCTATCCCAGTTAATAAACTTATGCAAGCCCCCTGCTTTCTCAAGTATAGGCATTTGCGGACGCAAATAGAGATGATACGTATTACCTAAGATAATATCGGCATTGATATCTTCTTTCAGCTCACGTTGGTGTACTCCTTTCACGCTTCCTACGGTGCCTACAGGCATAAAGATAGGAGTTTCAATCACCCCATGCGCTGTGGTAATTTTACCAGCACGGGCTTTCGTAAGTTCATCTGTTTTTAGTATGTCAAAATTCATAGAAGTCTTTTTATGAGGGCGCAAAGGTACGAAACAATTATCAATTTACAATTAACAAGTTGCATTTTGCCTTACAGAAGTTGAGTAAGGGCATATATAAGCAGGCCTACTAAGCCCCCTACTAAAGTACCATTAATTCTGATAAACTGTAAGTCTTTACCTACTTCCAATTCTATTTTTTTGCTTAGCTCCTTGCCTTCCCAATTTTCTACTGTACTGCTTATAAGTCTGCCCACTTCTTCTTTGTTTTTCAACACAAACTGATAGGCAGTCTTCTGTACCCAAGCATCTATCTCGCGCTGTAATTGAGCATTAGAGCGCAATTCGTCTGTAAAGGCTGCTACAGAGGTTTGTAGTATTTTAGCTATTTGGGGCTGCCATTCAGGGGTATTGAGTCGGTCAGCAAACTCATATAGTTGTGCTGTAAGGTTAGCACGCATAGGGTGAGTAGTATCTGCTGCTATTTTTTGCAGTAGATTATAGAGTCCCTCACTCACTTTTCGGCTTATCCCCTCTCTGATGAAAGGAGGTATCAAAGCAGGAAACTGCCCGTCCATTTCTCTCTGTATAACCTCTTGATTTTCGTTTATATAGGCAGCTATTTTCTCAAATGATTTAGAAAGCAATCCTTGGTGCTTACCTTCATCTAAAAGTTTGATGAGTAGCTCGCTTGCCTTAGCTGTAAGCGGACTTTCTTTTACTAAAGAAGTTACTTTATGAGAGGTTGTTTCTTTTGAAAGCCATTCTATAATAAAAGTTGATATTTTTATATCTGTTATATACGGACGTATTTGCTTAGGTTTCAAAAAGTTCTCTACCACAAAATCACCCAGATTTTCTCCTATATCATTCTTTCTTGCTTCTATCAAGTTGGTATGCGGTATATTCAGCCCCATTGGTTTATGAAAAAGCGCTGTTACAGCAAACCAGTCGGCAAGAGCCCCTACCATAGCAGCTTCAGCAAAAGCTTTTATATAGCCTATCCATACAAATTCAGGTGACTTTTTCTGCCAATACACCATTGTTATATAGACAATTAGCATCAGCAAGAAAAGCCCTGTAGCAATATTTTTATGTCGTTGTAATTTCTGTTGTTTATTCATCTGATAAAAAAATATAGGGTTTTAGGAAAAAAGCACCTAAAACCCTAATAAGTTCTTACTTGTTGTACACTGATTCTTTTTTGAAGTGTTTAGCCAACAAATAGTAAACCACAGCTCTGTGTTTGTTTCTATTCGATTTTCCGTACTTCTCGATTACTGCTTCTATAGCCTTATCTAATTCAGGACCATCTGTTAAACCTAATTTCTTAATCAAGAAATTTTGTTTCACTCGGTCTAACTCTGTTTTGTCTGAACCTGATACTTTTGAAGCATCATCATTGTAGATTGAAGGACCTAAACCTACAGTTACTTTTGTTAAGAACTCCACATCTGGGTTCGCTTCACCACATTTTTCTTTCAAATCTTGGGTGTACACTGCAATTAGTTCATCACGTTTGCTCATAATTTCTTATGTTTTTATAATTATTTTGTAAAGGTACTCATTTTTTCAGATACTCAAAATATTTTAACAAAACTTTATCATTTATTTTTCTTGGTGTATGTATTTCCAATAGCTTTGGAGCGTGATCATCAGTGAAAATAGCACGCAATCCCTTCTGCAAATCGCTGTAATTATTCGCTTGATAATAGGCTATACCATACATCTTGCACAAGTGTTCTGCCGTGAGTATATGCGGCGTTTCAAAAAAATACTCAAAGTTAGGGTCTGAAGTATCACCGGGCAATATTCTAAAGATACCTCCCCCCTCATTATTCAGTAGTATAATACGAAAGTTATTAGGTATATACTTGTTCCACAAGGCATTACTGTCATAGAAAAAGCTTAAATCACCTGTAACAAACACTGTTGGTGCTCCTGAGGCTACTGCTGCTCCTATGGCAGTAGAGGTACTACCATCTATCCCACTCGTACCCCTATTGCAGTACACTTTCCAAGTAGGATCTGACTTCATCAGCTGTGCATAACGTATAGCAGAACTATTGCTTATTTGCACCATATAGTGCTTGGGAATAGTATTAAATAGCTCTGCATATACTTTGAAATCCGAAAAAGGAGTATCATTCTGATACTCTAAGTGTTTTTGCTGTATCTCATTCTTTATTTCTAACCATTTTTTCTGATAATCTGAAGGCACACTTAACAAATAATGCCCTATTTTCTTCAGAAATGTATTAATATCACTCTTAAAGTGGGCTGTCAAGCAGAAATAAGAGTCGTAACCTTTGTACAAATCAACATTGTAGTGATAAGAGGGCTGAAAAGTTCGCAAAAACTGTTTTATTTTCTTTGAGACTACCAAGCCTCCAAAGGTCAGCAGCAAGTCAGGTCGCAAAGCTTCTTTCAGTGCGGGGTCTTTCTCAGTATAAGTCAGTAGTTTATCTATGCAGGGTATAAAATGAGGATCGTGCAGGTTAGAGGTGGTCTCGGTCAGTACTAATACTGAAGGGTCTTGTGCAAGTCTTTGCACATAGTCAGCCTCGACACTATTAGGGGGTAAAACCCCTACTAATATCATCTTCTTAGCTGCTGTATTCCATCGTTTTACAAAAGTGATTGCCGCAGCATCATCTAAAGCAATGTCTGTAGGGGGCAGCGGCTGATTCTCAAAAGTATATCGCTCTTCTGTGGTAAGATATAATGGTTCTTCAAAAGGTACATTGATATGTACTGGGGCTTGCTGTGCTATAGCGGTATTAAGAGCGGTATTTAGTTCATAAAAATTGCTCTTATCACTATGAGGGGCATCCGATAGGTTAGCGTTATAAGCACTATGATTAGCCAATACGTTTGCCTGACGAATAGTCTGCCCATCGCCTATATCTATCTTATTAGAAGGGCGGTCTGCCGAAATCACTACCAGCGGAATATCGCTATAGAAAGCCTCTGCAAAAGCCGGATAATAGTTCAACAGTGCCGACCCCGAAGTACAAACTACTGCCACTGGTTGCCGCAGCTGCTGTGCCATACCTAAGGCAAAGAAAGCCGCACATCGCTCATCTACTATACTATAACAAGAAAAATAGGGGTCGTTACTAAAGCCTATCGTCAGAGGGGCATTACGCGAACCAGGCGATATAACAATATGTTTAATTTGCTTGGCTTTGCAGGCCTCTATCACTTGTTGTGCTAATTTTATCTGCGGTCTCTTCATTCTATTCTGTTAGCTTGTTTTTCTGTTGGTAATACTCATAAAGAGCTACTTGCGAGCGCTGTGCCGGTAGCGTATGAGGGCGGTAATGATTGTCTTGAGCTTGGTCTATTACTCTGGCTTTCACATTGTCAGCCCAACTGATTTCAAAGGTATCTATCAGCTCTTGCTTTATAGTTTCATCATAAATAGGGCAACCTACTTCTACTCTGAAAGAGATATTGCGTGTCATCCAATCTGCTGACGAGATGTACACTTTAGGATTGCCATTATTGCCAAATATAAACAAGCGAGGGTGCTCTAAGAATTTATCTACTATACTGATTACCTCTATATTCTCACTCATTCCCTCTATACCAGGTACTAAGCAACAGATGCCTCGTACAATCATTTGTATCTTCACCCCTGCTCTACTGGCTTCATACAGCTTATCTATCATCTTATAGCTGGTTATATTATTCATTTTCAGCTTTATATAGGCTTCCTTACCAGCTTTAGCATTCTTTATCTCTTCGTCTATTAGCTGCTTAAGTATCTTTTTAGTATAGTGGGGCGATACTATTAAGTGTTTGTATTTCTGTATGTTGTAATTAGTTTCAAAGAAGTTAAACACTTTATTTACTTCCTTTAGTATATCCTGATTAGCAGTAAAAAGGGTGTAATCGGTATAGACTTTAGCGGTACTTTCGTTAAAGTTTCCGGTACTGATAAAGCCATATCGTTTGATGCCCTTACCCTCTTCGCGTTCTATCACACATATCTTGCTATGCACTTTTAGTCCGCGTACTCCAAAGATGAGCTTCACCCCCTCTGCTTTCAGCTGTTCTGCGTATCTTATGTTTGATTCTTCATCAAATCGGGCTTGCAACTCTATTTGCACTGTTACTTTCTTGCCATTTTTCACCGCATTGATAAGCGAATTGACCACTTGCGAGTTTTTAGCTAAGCGATAAATTGTTATCTTCACCGACTTCACTTTGGGGTCGAGAGCTGCTTCCCTCAAAAACCATATTATATTCGAAAAAGTATGATAAGGGGTAAACTGTAGATAATCTTTCTCAGCTATTTTCTTCAGCAAACTCTCTTCCGAAGTGAGTCCCTTCACCGGTAGCGGGTGTATAGGTGCGTAGGTTAAGTCTGTACGCCCTAAGCTGGGGAAGCTCATATAGTCGCGGCGGTTATGATAGCGCCCCCCTGGTATCACACTGTCGGTATTAACAATACCCATCTTCTCAATGAGGAAATGCAACGTATCCTTATCTATCGTCTTGTCGTATACGAAGCGCACTGGGGCTCCTTTTCGCCTATCTTCTACACTAGTCGAGATTTTCTCCACAAAACTCTTGCTCAAATCGTCATCTATGTCTAACTCGGCATCACGAGTGATTTTTATCATATTAGCCGAAAGCGATTCGTAGTTGAAAATGCTGAATATCAGATGTAAGCAAAAACGTATCACATCATCTAACATTATGATGTAGTGCTTATCACCTACCTGTGGAAGCTCTATAAAGCGATTGAGCGTAGTGGGCAACTCTATCAGGGCATACTGTATTTTTTCTTTGTAAGCCTTTGAAGAAAAGAATTTTTGTACTCCTGAGGCTTTCTCATCTTCTTTCAGCGTCATTTTCACTGCCAAATACGCCACATCGTCCTTCAGCTGCGGAAACTTCTCTAAATCATTGAGAATAATAGTAAAAAGTGCAGGACGTACCTTATCATAAAAATACGTATTTACAAAGGCTTCGTGCTCTGGTAGCAGAGTTTTTTCATTTACGATGAATATCTGCTCTTTCTCTAATTCCTCAGTAATAGTGTTGATAATGCTTAGGCTTTCGTCTTGCAGCTGTATCACTTCCTTAGTGATTTCTTCTAATAGCTCTTTTGCGTGTACGCCCAACTCTTTGTCTGAAGACTCGTTCATAGCCACACGCTTCACCGTAGCATAGCGTACTTTGAAAAATTCGTCTAAGTTATTAGAGAAAATACCAGCAAACCTGAGCCGCTCTAAGAGGGGCACTTTTTCATCGGCTGCCTCTTGTAGCACTCTGGCATTAAATTTTAGCCAACTAAGCTCTCTATTTACATACGTATTTTTTGTTTTCATTTTAGTTCATTTTTAGCCACTTCCACACTTCTTTATAAGTAGGCTTTTTGCCATACATAAGTATACCGATGCGGTATATTTTCGAAGCTATTTTTATTACCAAAAAGAAAGTGATATAAAGTAGTAGTAAAGAAATTAATACTTCCCACCACGCTACCCCGAAGGGGATACGCATCAGCATTACTACAGGCGAGGTAAGTGGTATGTACGAAAATACTACTGAAATCGTACCGTGCGGTTCTTCTATTACCGAAAACATTCCTACATAAAAGGCTAACATCAGCGGAATGAGTATAGGCATCAAAAACTGCTGTGTATCAGTCTCGTTATCTACCATCGCTCCTACCATAGCATACAGCGAACTGTACAACAGATATCCTCCTACAAAAAATAATAGAAATACACCTGAAGTTTCCAAAAATGGAAAATGGTAAAGAGCTGCTATAATATTACTTATTTCAGAGTGAGACTCTGTAGCTGCCATCGCTTGGGTAGCTGTAGGAGTATCTACCTGAAAGAGTGAAGGTGCTAAGGCAAATAGTACCCCACCTATTACCAACCATATAGCAAATTGTGTGATTCCTGCTAATGAAGTGCCTATAATCTTACCTAACATCAGTTGAAAAGGTTTTACTGATGATATGATAATTTCTACAATACGGTTCGTCTTTTCCTCTATTACACTACGCATTATCATATTGCCATAAATGATGATAAACATAAAAATCAGATAGCCCGCTACACCGCCTATTGCAATTTTCATCACATTGTCAAACTCTGAGGTCTTTTCACCTGTAAAGTTTTCCATTTGTAGGGTTATTTTCGTGCGAGCACTGTCTATTTCTGCCTTATCAATCCCTTTTTGGGTAAGGTTATACTGAAAAAGAGTCTTTTCAAGTGCGCCAGTAAGCTCATTTACTAATGATAGCGAAGGCGATTCTTCACTATAGAAAGCCTTTTGAGCAGTCTCTTCCTTAGGTATATACAGCAGTCCGTATTTACTTGTTTCTAATACCTCTGCACGAGCCTCTTGTAGGGTTTTATCTTTCAAATATTCATAGTGTATCGTCTCAGTATCAGAAAAAGTATTGCTAAAAAGTCCGCTCTCGTCCAGAATAAGAATATCTTTAGCATTGCTCTTGCTATTTACATTAGTCAGAAAACCAATTATTAAGGCAAAAGCTACTACTATTAGCGGACTTACAAAGGTCATTATTATAAACGACTTATTGCGTATCTTATTCAGGTATTCTCTCTCTATTATAATTCTCAAATGTTTCATAATCTACCAATTTACTAATTTGCTAATTTACCACACGCACGCATAAATATCTCGTTAGCTGTAGGGATAGCCTCTACAAAATGCGTTACCTCTCCTTGCGTGCTAAGGTATTGCAATAAGTCGTTAGCGCTTTGTCCCTCTTTTTTCTGTATATTTAGTTTCAGTTCGTCATACAAGGTTCTAAAGGAAGCTTCTTGTACGGTATATTTATCTTGCAACTCACTCAATACGACTGCTTTTTGCTCGTCAGCTACTTTCAATCCTACCTCATAAGTATTGTTTTTAAATGCCCTTTTTATATCATTTAAATTACCGTCTAATATCTTATGTGATTGATTGATAAGCGCTATATGGTCGCAAAGCTCCTCTACCGACTCCATTCGGTGGGTAGAAAAAATAATGGTAGCCCCTTGTTCGCGCAAGTAGAGTATTTCATCTTTAATGATATTAGCACTAATAGGGTCGAAACCACTAAAAGGCTCATCAAAAATAAGCAATTTAGGTTTGTGTAGCACCGTTACTAAAAACTGTATTTTCTGAGCCATACCTTTAGAGAGCTCTTGCACTTTCTTATGCCACCAATCGCCTATTTGCAGGCGGTCGAACCAAAATTTGAGCTGTTTTTTAGCCTCCTCTTTGCTCAGCCCTTTTAGTTGAGCCAAGTACAACGCCTGCTCGCCTACTTTCATCGATTTGTACAAACCGCGTTCTTCGGGCAGATAGCCTATTTGGGCAGTGTGTTTAGGTTGCAGCAGTTCGCCGTCAAACCACACCTCTCCAGCATCGGGCAGTACAATTTGGTTAATAATGCGTATAAGCGAAGTTTTTCCTGCCCCATTAGGACCTAACAAGCCAAAGATACTCCCTTTAGGCACCTCCATCGACACCGCATCTAATGCCGTGTGCTCACCGTATTTTTTACAGATATTTTCTATTCTAAGCATCTTAAAACAATGGTTAATGTTTAATTATCAAAGGTTTTATTTTTTCCAACCGCAAATATACAACTTTTCTTTTATTAAACCCAAAACTCTGATAAAGTTTTTCATACCGCCAGTTCAATCAACAATTCCTAACAAACCGATAAAAACTGTCTTCCTAATTGATGAATACCTTGCACTATTTTCTCGCGCTGTTGAGGTCGTGGGGTGCGTATGCCTTGCGCATAATGTCCTAACTGACGCTCATTAATACCTGTTACTTTAGAAAGAGCTGCCCTTGTTAGTACCCCATCAAAAATATGTAGCAAAGCTGAAGTTTGCAACTCATACTCTAATATATAATCTCCGTTTAAGAGAGCTGGCGAAATAGGGTCACCATCTTTAGCACTTTCGCTTATATGAAAGGCAAAGGCTTCTGTAAACTCTTTTTTTAGCATTTCAAAATCTTTATGAGTAGCTACTACCACTCCATTACATTCAGCTACGGCTGAATAATTCTTATCTTCCCAACCTACTAATACTTTTATTATTTCCATATTTTTTATCATTTTTAAGTTTTATTTCCAACCTGCTTGTTTAAAAATACTATTCAAAATCTCTTGACTTAGCGTATCGCTATTCTTACCATTTACGGTTACTTTTCCTAACTTTTCAGAATGTTTAAATTGCCTATGACTACCTTTTTGGGCATAAAGAAACCAACCATCATCAAGTAAAAGTCTGATAACCTCCGAAACCTTTAACCTCTTCATTTGTATATTTCATTTATTAGCTACACTCTGCAAAGATAGTATAATTACTACTATTAAGCAAATTTTTCTTTTTAAATTATCAAAATAAAAAAAGTCGTTACTTCCCAGCAACGACTTTTCCTCATTAAAACAAAAAATTATGAAAAAAACTAAATTACTTCTCTTTTTCCATCTTGTCTTTCAACTCTTGAAGCGCTTCAAGGTCTCCAAGTGTTGATTTTTCGACAGGAGCTGATACTGTATTATTAGCCGCTTCTTTAGCTATTTTCTCTTCTTCTTCTTTGAAGATAGCTGTGTGCGAAGCTACTACACGTTTAAATTCTTTGTTAAATTCAATGATTTTGAATTCAGCAGTTTCGCCTTTTCCTAACTTTTTGCCATCTTCTTTTTCTAAGTGGCGAGTAGGTACGAATGCCAATATATCATCATTGAAAGGTACAGTAGCCCCTTTGTCTACCAATTTAGAAACGGTACCTGTGTGAATAGTACCTACTGCAAATTCTGCTTCGTACTTATCCCAAGGGTTAGGGGTTGTTTGTTTGTGTCCTAAAGATAGTTTGTGTCCTTCAGCATCAAGCTCAAGTACCATTACTTCTATCTTATCACCAGTGTTTACAAACTCTGATGGGTGTTTTATTTTCTTAGTCCAAGAAAGGTCAGTGATGTGGATAAGACCATCGATACCTTCTTCTAGTTCTACGAATACACCAAAGTTAGTAAAGTTGCGTACAGTACCTGTGTGTTTAGAACCTACTGGGTATTTTTCAGTGATGTTAATCCAAGGGTCTGGAGTAAGTTGTTTGATACCCAATGACATTTTGCGCTCGTTGCGGTCTAAGGTTAGTACCACTGCTTCTACTTCATCTCCTAATTTCACGAAATCTTGAGCTGAACGCAAGTGAGTACTCCAAGACATTTCTGATACGTGTATAAGTCCTTCTACACCATCAGC
Source organism: Capnocytophaga sp. oral taxon 329 str. F0087 (assembly GCF_000213295.2). NCBI lineage: Bacteria > Pseudomonadati > Bacteroidota > Flavobacteriia > Flavobacteriales > Flavobacteriaceae > Capnocytophaga > Capnocytophaga sp. oral taxon 329. The sequence goes on along the minus strand of NZ_KN390014.1, from coordinate 15,206 downwards.
TATTTCTACGAAAGCACCATAGTCGGCTATAACTACTACTTTACCTTTTACTTTATCACCTACTTTTAGGTCTTCAGCAAGCGCATCCCAAGGGTGTTTGCTTAGCTGTTTTAGACCCAATTGAATGCGTGATTTGTTATCATCAAAGTCAAGGATAACTACATTCAATTTTTGATCTACTGATACCACTTCGCTTGGGTGGTTGATACGTGCCCAAGAAAGGTCAGTAATGTGTATCAATCCGTCTACGCCGCCAAGGTCAACGAATACACCGTATGAGGTAATATTTTTAACCACCCCTTCGAGTACTTGTCCTTTTTCAAGCTGACTGATAATTTCTTTCTTCTGTTCTTCGATATCTGCTTCAATAAGAGCTTTGTGCGAAACCACCACGTTTTTAAATTCGTGATTTACTTTCACTATCTTGAACTCCATTGTTTTATTTACGAATTGTTCGTAGTCGCGGATAGGTTTCACATCTATTTGCGAACCTGGTAAGAAGGCTTCGATACCAAATACATCTACTATCATACCGCCTTTAGTACGACTTTTCACAAATCCGTTTACGATTTCGCCATTTTCGTGAGCTAAGTTAATTCTATCCCAAGCTTTCAGAGTACGTGCTTTGCGGTGTGAAAGTACTAACTGTCCGTTTTTGTCTTCACGGATGTCGATAAGTACTTCTACTTTGTCACCTACTTTTAGGTTAGGGTTGTAGCGGAATTCATTAAGAGAAATAACACCTTCTGATTTAGCGTTGATGTCGATAATAGCCTCTCTGTCAGTAATTCTGGTTACTACACCTTCTACTACTTCGTTGTCTTGAGTGTCAACGAAATTGTTTTTAACCAATTCTTCAAAATTTTTCAATTGGTCTTCTTGTACGCTGTCAATACCTTCTTGGTATTTGTTCCAATCAAAGTTTTCTAAAAACTCCGCTTGTGTTTGTGTGTTTTCAGCCATTTGCTGATTAAGTAAATTTGTATTTCCGTTAGAAAAAAGGGCGTCAATTAAAAGTGTATTTCTATCGGAAAGTAGTGAAACAATAAGTTATAAGCGCCCTACACCTTTAAAAAATTGGTGCAATGTTACGATTTTTTTTCTACATAGCCAAAACTTTTTACTACTTTTTTTGTAAAAAAAATTACACAAAAAATATAAAACGCTGATTATCAACAATATCATCAATTCACAAATTCACAAATTAGCAAATTAGCAAATTAGCAAATTAGCAAATTGGCAAATCATCTCATCGGCTCATTATCATTCTATCATTGCCAGACAAGTCTTGCCGTAACACCACCTTTTCAAACCCCTTCGCTTTCAACAAGGCTATCGTCTCGTCTCCTAAATACTGATTGATTTCAAAAAAAAGGCTTCCTTGGGGCGAAAGTGCCTTACGAGCAAGCGTTGCTATTCGGTCGTAAAACAACAGCGGGTCAGTATCACTAACAAATAGAGCCAAGTGAGGCTCATATTCTAATACATTGGCTTGCATTTCGGCTTTCTCTAAAGAGCGTACATAAGGCGGATTAGAGATAATAATATCGTATGTATCTGGCAAAGTGGAGGTTTGTAGTATATCTTGCTGTAGAAAGTTAATGGTTACCCCATTTAGTTCGGCATTGCGGCGAGCTACTTGCAGTGCTTTTGCCGAAACATCTACAGCAGTTACTTCGGCATTAGGCAACGATTTAGCCAGCGAAATAGCTATGCAACCCGAACCTGTACCTATATCTATTATTTTCAAGGGTTTAGAAGTAGGGGTGACTGTTGTTAGCACCCAATCCACCAACTCTTCAGTTTCCGGACGGGGTATAAGCACATTTTCATCTACCAAAAAGCGATAAGAGAAAAACACCGTTTCACCTAATATATATTGTATAGGTTTATGGTTTTGTAGTTCTCTTATCGCTTCTTTTATAGGGGTAACAACCTTTTCGGGAAGGGACTCTTTAGCGCACGCCAATGCAGTTGCTTTACTACACTTAGCATAATGCTCCAACAGCATAAAGTAAAAAGTCTGAACCTCTGTTAGGGGGTAAAGATTTTGCAGCTGCTGGTAAATATACTGTTTCAGAGCTTCAAAAGTCATTAATTTACGCGTATTTGCTGTCCTACTTTCAGGTTACTGCTCGCCAAATCGTCAAAGTTATTAAGCTTCATCAGCTGTTGTACAGGCACTTGCTGTTCGCGAGCTATCTTATATAGAGTATCTCCAGTTTGCACTTGGTAATACACCTCTGCAATAGCTTCTTTTTTCACTTGTGATGATACCTGTGTTTTAGCAGGAGCTGCTGGTTTAGGAGTTTCTACCTTTTCAGCTACTTTTTTAGAGGTGTCGGCAATCACGGGTGCTGACTTAGTAACTGGTTTAGTAACTAACTTTTGTTCTACTGTCTTAGCTACTTCTTTCTTAGTTACTACTACTGGCTTTGCTGGTGCTATAGGCTCATTTTGTACCACTTGTGGCACTTCGCGCTTAGGTAGCGGGGTTGATACTATATCAGTACCCATCGAAAAGTTTACCGGCTCTCCTTTCATCGCTACTACCTGCTCGTCATACTGGTGTAGGCTAAACTTTTTTATCAGAGCGATGAGTTTTTTAGCATAAGCAGGGTCTGTAGCATAGCCGGCTCTCTTAAGTCCGTGTGCCCAACTCTCGTAGTCGGTAGGGTTAAGCTCAAATAGTGAACTGTATCTTCCCCTTTTCATCAGGAATTGAGAGTGGTCTTCAAACGATTCGTAAGCATATTTATAACGTCTAAAACACTCACTTTTTTCATCATCATCGTGAGTGATAGTCTTACCGTTCCAAGTAGCGTGGCATTTAATGCCGAAGTGGTTATTGCCATAACGCGCCAATCGCCCTTGCCCTGAACCGCTTTCTAATATCCCTTGTGCCAAGGTGATACTTGCTGGTATGTTATAGCGCTGCATTTCTACCATCGCTATATCTTTGTAGTCTTCTATATATTTCTGAGTGACGGCAGTAGTTACCTGCATAGCAGGCGGTACTTCGTGAAAATCATCTTCAGTAAAATCTTTCCGATTCATATTCGCTTCCATCAGAGCCTTTGTTCTTTGGTTAAGCTCTGTATGAGTAGGCCTTTTAGTCTCTACAATAGTACGCTGTCCGCGATAATTGACTGTATGCGGGTTCTTAGCGCTTTTGTAATACTTATCGGAGCACGATGAGAGAATAAAGAGATATAGTAGCAGCCAACTAAATCTTTTCTTCATAATTCAATGTAATTTTTTGTTTTTTTATTCGTTCTTTATTAAAGCCTTCAATACCTTGCAAGCCTCCCGTATGAATAGCTAATATTTTAGTGTTAGGTGCAAAATATCCCTTCTTTACGAGGGCAAAGATAGCAAAAATCATCTTACCTACATATATGGGGTCTAATGGTATTTGGGTAGTTTTGTTAAAATCATTTAAAAAATTAATCAGTTCATCATTCACTTTAGCATAGCCTCCAAAATTATAATCGTGTACTAAATGCCAATTAGTTCGGGCGGTATATTGCTTGATTACTTCTGTTAAAAACTCGCCTTTTAGAGCAGGAAAACCTATTACTTGCTGATGTGGAGCACTAGCATTGATAAGCCCTGAGATAGTACCTCCTGTACCTACCGCCGTGCAGATTACATCAAACGCTTTGTCTTCTTCGGTAAGTATTTCTTCGCAGCCTTTTACTGCCAAAGCGTTTGTACCTCCTTCTGGAGCTATATAAATATCTGAACCATAGCGATTTCTAAGACTTTCTAAAAACTCAGGGGTGTGTTTTTCTCTATACATCTGGCGTGTAACGAACAAAAATTGCATCCCGCAATTTTTAGCAAACTTTAACGTCGGATTAACACTAATTTTAGATTCCAATTCATCTCCTCTTATCACTCCGATAGTGCGTAACCCCATTATTTGTCCTGCCGCAGCCGTAGCCGCTATATGATTAGAGTAGGCGCCTCCAAAAGTAAGCAGGGTACTTTTACCCTGTTTTATTGCCTCTGCTATATTGTATTTTAGTTTTCTGAGTTTATTCCCCGATACAAATGGGTGATTCTTATCCTCCCGCTTTATCGTGAGCGTAATCCCCTCAGGCATAGGTATATCCACTACCTGATTTTCTATTTTCAAATTCTCAAACATAGTTATATAATTTGCTGATTTGCCGATTTGTCAATTTGGCGATTTGCTAATTCACTAATTTGCTAATTGGCAAATTGACAAATTAGCAAATTAATTACTCGTATCGCAATGCTTCTACAGGGTCTAACTTCGAAGCTTTTACTGCAGGATAAAGCCCAGAGAGCACCGAAACTACGGCTGCTATCAGTATAGCAACCAAAATGACGCCCCAAGGTATGGTGAACTCAAACTTCACCGCTTTCGAAATCAGAAAACCTAAACTTATACCCAAAACAATGCCCGTCAAGGCTCCTAACTGCGCTATAATGAGCGTTTCAGTAAAGAACTGTAGGGTTATAGAACGCCTTTTAGCCCCTAAAGCCTTGCGAATACCTATCTCTTTAGTGCGTTCAGTCACCGATACCAACATAATATTGAGCAAAGCAATAGATGAACCCAGTATCGTAATCATTCCTATAATAAAACCTGCAGCCGTCAGCACCCCTGTAATGCTACCGATACGCTGTAATAGGTCATCACTGCGCTCTACCCCAAAGTTATTTTCTTGTATAGGCGTAAGTCCTCTGATATTGCGCATCAGCACCACCGCATCATCTACGGCAGCATCTAACTTATCTTTGTTATCTACCCCTACATTTATGGTGAAGTTAGGCATCGTTGTTGAAAAGGCAGAACGAGCTATTCCCAAGGGTATTAACACCTGAAAATCTTCATAATTACCAAAAGACGAACTTTGCGACTTTAGTATACCTATAACTTTGAACTTATACCCCCTTACCGAAATAGTTTTGCCAATCGGATTGACATCTTTCAGCAGTGTTTTCTTAAAATCAGAGCCTATCACACACAAATTCAGGTTGTTTTGTATATCAAAGTCAGAAAAACCTCTCCCCTCCTCTATGGTAAGTCCCGAATTATTAATATAGTGTTCATCAACCCCTACCACACGTGCCAAAGGGTCTGTCTTTTTATTTTCGTATTTCACCTCTGCTGACGAAGCCGCATTTGTAGAAATACTTACCTTAGCAAAAGGATTGGCAAGCTGTTGCTTAAAGGTCTCTGCCTCTTTATAGGAGATTTCTGGGTTAATCTTTTTCTTAGTACCACTTCCCTCTACCCTTTCGGCATAATCATAACGCGAAATAGAAAAGGTATTCGCCCCCATACTCGAAAAATTACCTTCAAGGGTATTGCGCAAAGCAGTGATAACGCTCAGTATCCCCACCAAGGCGGTAATACCAATAGCGATAATAAGCACAGTGAGTACCGTACGCAGCAGCTGACTTTTAATCGAATCAAAAGCTATTTTGATATTTTCACGAATAAGAATCCACACGTTTGTTTGGTTTTTAAATGATGATGCAAAGGTATAAATAATTTGCCAATTAGCAAATTTGTTAATTAGTAAATTTTGAAGAAAAATCTACTATAATCATCTTCCCTTTACTTTAGATATACTTACCCTTTAGGATGAGCGAAGGATAAGCGGAAAAGTACCGAAGAACAACTGTCTAATAAATCATCAAAAACCAGAAAAAATATCCTAATCATATCATTTAATTGGCAAATCGACAAATTTACTGATTCACAAATTTGCTAATTCACAAATTATTCGTATCTTTGCGCCCGAATTAATAACGAGGTCGTGTACCTCACTAATTAAATTTTTTATGCCAGTAAAAATCAGATTACAACGTCACGGTAAAAAAGGCAAACCATTCTATTGGATTGTAGCCGCTAATTCTCGCGCTAAACGCGATGGTAAATTCCTTGAAAAATTAGGAACTTACAACCCTATCAGCAACCCTGCGCAAATTGAAGTAAACGTAGATGCTGCTGTGAAATGGTTGCAAAATGGGGCTCAACCTAGTGACACCGCACGCCGTATCCTATCTTACAAAGGGGTATTGCTAAAACACCACCTATTAGGAGGGGTAGCTAAAGGAGCTCTTACCGCAGAACAAGCTGAAGCTAAATTCAACGCTTGGGTAGAAGCTAAAAACAACAAAGTTTCTTCTAAAGAAGAAAAATTAGCTAAAGAAAAAGCAGCTGCTAAGGCTAAGGCTTTAGACGCTGAAAAAGAAGCTAATGAAAAACGCAAAAACGAAGCTGCTGCTAAAGCCGCTGAAGCTGCCGCTGCTGCAACTGCCGCACAAGCTGAAGGCGAAGCTGCTGCTGAACAACCCCAAGAAACTGAAGCATAAAAATGACACTGAAAGATTGTTTTTATATAGGAACAATTGTGTCGAAGTTTAGCTTTAAGGGCGAAGTCCTTATCAAACTTGATTCGGATGACCCCGAAATGTATGAAGAAATGGAATCAGTGTTTATTGCCCTTGGCAATAATCTGGTTCCTTTTTTTATTGAAAGAAGCTCTTTGCACAAATCAGACCTATTGCGCGTGAAATTTGAGGAGGTAGATACTGAAGCTGATGCCGACGCTCTGCTGAAACACAAAATATACTTGCCTCTCTCTGCCCTCCCCCCGCTGACGGGCAACCAATTTTATTACCACGAAGTTATAGGGTTTACTGTAGAAGATACTCAATATGGTTATGTAGGAAAAATTACGGCTGTAAATGATAATACTTTTCAAGCCTTATTTGAGATTGAAGATGAGGCAGGACACCAAATCCTTATCCCTATCAACTTTTTGGAGAAAATAGACCGCCAAAACCAAAAACTGATAGTCTCTACCCCTGAAGGACTTATAGCATTATACCAAGAATAAAGACGAAATAAAAAAGACGAAATACGATGGTTCGTATTTCGTCTTTTTTTATCTTTTGTCTTTACCGGCTATTTCTCTATTTGCCACGCTATTTCCTTAAAAATATCGAGTTTTGTTTTCTCGTGTAGCTCGCGGAACTTCTGGGCATATTCTTTAGGGAAAGGCTTCCAAAAGTTATCATCTTCTACTATTGTGCAGTAATAATACTGGTTGCTTTTAGGCATTTTTGCCAACGACTCATATAGCACTTCAAACTTATTAGGCATATTGCGCTTTATTATCAGGCGGTAAAGACGTTCTAGAGTATAAGCTGAACTTTTATCCAATGCCTTAGTAATAAGATAGTTTACACGCTCGCTGTCTTCCTCTATACGGTCTAACACCATAAGGGCATCGGTGTTAAAACTGTTATCTACTCGCGAGCCTGCTAAGTAATTGCAAAGCAAGTCTGCCCAACGCGGGTCTAACTCTTCTTTAGTAAGAGGTTTTTTATCGTAATATCCACCATAGTAACCATAATAACGATAAGTAGTGCCTGAAGTAGTGCCTGCTAAGGCTTCTATCATATATTGGGCATTAATCGCTTTATTAAATTGTGGTGCAAAGACCTCGTATAGCTTCTCTCTGCTGAA
>NZ_KN390014.1:0-7377 GCF_000213295.2 Capnocytophaga sp. oral taxon 329 str. F0087 | reverse complement strand
CTCGTATAGCTTCTCTCTGCTGAAACGCTCTTTGCTATCTAAAACACGATAGAGATAGTTTATAGCTAATGGCGATGTCCAAGTATTGCCGAAAACATCAGTAGCATATTGCTCATAGAAAGACAATACTTTATCTTTATCAAAAGTGTAGAGTATTTCATTCAAGCAAGGGGCTATGTTATAATTGCTTGCTGAACGCTTTTTAGCCATTGCATCAAATCGTTTATTGCTTAAAATCTCACCCAATAGTGCATACGTTTCAGGATAATCTTTGTGTTTGAGAATCTCCCACTCTATAGGCAATCGCTCAAAGGCTGCCGTTAGGGCTTTTTCGTCTGCTTCGTCCATTGAAAGCAGCGCTTCAAAGCGTTCGCGTACTTTCTGAAGGAATGGCTGATAGTGCGTGGCTAACGGAACTGAGGCTATTGCTTCTGCCAACAGTTCCCCATTTCCTTTCTGCTTGTTGTTGCTGTACAACTCATATAGCTTATCGACGCTGCGCTGTGTGCCGATTTTAGCCAATGCTTTATAGGCTGCCCCACGCACTGTTTTGTTTTTATCGCCTGTGAGAGTGATGATAAAATCTTCGGTCTTCTCATCTTTTTTATCTGAAAGTATCGCTATAGCTTCGGCTTGTAGGTTAGGCAAACTTTCTGCAAATATCTTATCGATAAGCGCGTCTACCTCAGCATAACCTAACTTATAGAGCAAATGCAAGCGGCGTACGTTTTCTACCTTGTCTTCTAACTTAAAGTCGGCTACTAAGAAAGGTAACATCGCCTTGCCGCTAGCGGGAATGACTACCTCCATTATATAATCGGCTAACTCTGAATACTTGTCTGCTAGAGCAAAGCTCAAGTAACCAAAGGTACGAGAGTCTTTGAAAATACCGCGCTCATAAGCGTCTTTTACCGTCTCTAAACGCCCTGAGTTGCTTTGGGTAAGAGCTTGTAGTACCGGCTTTAGCTGCAAGTATGAGTACTGTGTATTGACATCGGCAAGAGCCACATTGGGCACTTGGTCGGCTACAGCAGCTCCCTCTTCAGTGGTAGTGCCTTGTGTATAAAGCACAGAATAAAGCAAAGTAGAAAGCGATAATAACTTTTCAGCCGACTGTTGGGCATCGAGCTGCAATAATTCTTCTACATCTTGGGCTAATTTATTGAAAACAGGGGCTTTCTCGCCTAATTTCTTTAGTATAGGTATATGCTTCTGCAAGCGTGGGTCGTTCTTAGAAAACTTACTACCTGCTATAAATAACCTATTCAATTCTTGTTGTAATTCGTATAAAGGTTTCATATTGATTTGTCAATTTGTTAATTTGTCAATTTGCTAATCTACTAATCGGCAAATTAATATTGTAATCTAACTATTTTCTCGGGGGTGATGAGCGAAAGCGGTTGTGCCGATAGCAGTCCGTCTTTCACATCATTATGCATCATCACTGTTAGACAGAGTCCTTCGGCATTAGCAGGCAAAAAGGCTCTTAGGTTGGCAGTAGGCGATACGGCTCCCTCCTCAATATCTTTGAGGGTAAGAGCAAAACCATTGGCATCTTCTACTACCAAGTTATCACCTTTTAGGTAGGCTTTGTCCAGTGCCAATAGCACTACAGGCTGTTTGTCCATCAGTGGGTTTTTAATCGTATTTTTTACTGATTTGATAGTTTCGGCAAACTGCATTGAAGCCCAACTTTTGAGGATAGCCAAATCTTCTTTTTGCAACGGACGCTCTACACTACCCTCTGCCTCCCAACGGATACGCGGGTTTTGGTCACCTGGGTAGATGTACAAATCTTTTAGTTGCAACACGCTAAATACACTATTATCTTCTTTGATATACTTAGCCGCTTTATAAGGACGATAGTTGAGCGTTTTGTATATCTTACCTGTTTTGAGGTTCAGCCATACGCCCTCATCTACGTACTCTTTGCGTGCCTCATTGTCGTAACTGTTAAAAGATAGCTGTACGAGGCTTGCATTCTCTTCATACTGACCGTATTGCATTAGCTCTACCAACTTCCACACATAGCCTATTTGCTCTTCAATAGCCGATGACAATTCAGGCGTACCCTCTGGGTCTTCTTTGCGCGCTTTGAGGTAGTCGGTTGCTTTTTTGAGCAAAGCCGAAAGGAAGTTCAGATTATTTACTACCTCTGTATATTCTTCGTTCTCTACTTCTTCTATTGACAGCAATAGATTGTTGAAGGTAGTTTGTATTCCCCCGATATAGTAGTTGCCTAGCTCTTTTATCTGTGCTTTCAGAGTGGAGCGCATTTTGGCATCTACTGATGAAAGTCCTGTGTTTACTATATCGCGTAGTAATTTTTGGGCAGTCTCTATACCTATGAGCTGTGCATCTATTTTCTTAGTAAAAGCTGCCTTATTTACCTTTTTAGGTTTTTCGGCTTTCTCCTTAATCGACTCCTTCTCTTGGGCTTTTTTCTCTTGCTTTTTCTCTATCTTATCACGCTTAGAAAGGATATCCTCTGGTACATCGGCTTGGGCAAATTGCGAAGCATCAGCCTCATAGCAATAAAGCAACCCAATGGCGTGTTTACAAGGGAATTGCCTACTAGGGCAGTTGCAGCGAAACACAGGGTTATTGGGGTCTACATAGTCAGCAGAGCAGTAATAAGGGTTCTTACCACTACCGGCACATTCACCCCATATTAGGTTCTTTTCAGCACTAATTTTCAGGTTAGCGAACTTCCCTTTTTTGTGCAATTCTCGCCCTTTCTTAGCTGCTTCAGCATTCGGGGCAAGTTCTTCAATTTTTTGCTGGGTAATTTCTATCATTGTTTTTTTCGTATTTTGTATTTCTTATTTCGTCTTTATTTCAGGTATTCTGCTGTAAAGCTCTTCTTGTTTTTTGCTACTTCTTCAGGGGTACCAAAGGCTACTACTTCACCACCTGCTTTACCACCATCGTAGCCTATATCTATAATGTAATCTACCTTGCGTATCACATCTATATTATGCTCTATCACCAGCACGGTATTGCCTTTATCTACTAAGCGATCGAGGACTTCTAAGAGTACTTTTACATCTTCAAAGTGAAGTCCCGTGGTGGGTTCGTCTAATATATAGAAAGTGTTGCCCGTGTCTATTTTAGAAAGCTCTGTAGCCAACTTCACCCGTTGGGCTTCCCCTCCTGAAAGGGTAGTAGATTGTTGCCCCAAAGTGATATAGCCCAAACCTACCTCTTCAATAGTTTTGAGCTTGCGGTATATTTTAGGAATAGGCTCGAAGAACTGAACTGCCTCGCTAATAGTCATATCAAGCACATCGGCTATCGACTTTCCTTTGTAGCGCACCTCGAGGGTTTCGCGGTTGAAGCGCTTACCTTTGCAGGTCTCGCAAGGCACATATACATCAGGCAGGAAGTTCATTTCTATCACCTTTAAGCCTGACCCTTCACAGGTTTCGCACCTACCGCCTTTTACATTGAAGCTAAAACGCCCAGGTTTATAGCCGCGTATTTGCGCCTCGGGTACTTGGGTGAAGAGATTGCGTATCTCGCTAAATACCCCTGTATAAGTTGCTGGGTTAGAACGCGGTGTACGCCCAATAGGCGATTGGTCTATATCGATAACCTTATCGATATGCTCCAAACCCTCTATGCTTTTGTAAGGCATTGGCTTTTTCACTCCGTTGAAAAAATGAGCGTTGAGGATAGGGTACAGCGTCTCGTTAATAAGGGTCGATTTGCCACTACCCGACACGCCTGTTACCCCTATCATTAGTCCCAAGGGGAATTTAACAGTTATATTCTTCAGATTATTGCCCGTGCAGCCTTTTAGCACAATTTCTTTACCGTTGCCTTTGCGCCTTTCAGCTGGCACTTCTATCTTCTTGCGCTTGCTCATATAATCGGCGGTAATGGTAGGGGCTTTTAAGAGCTCTTGGGGCGTACCTTTGAAGATGATTTCACCCCCATTCACTCCTGCCTTAGGTCCTATATCCACCACATAGTCAGCCTCTTGTATCATCTCTTCATCGTGCTCTACCACTATTACCGAGTTGCCTATATCGCGCAGTGATTTGAGCGAGTTGATAAGTCGCTGATTATCGCGCTGGTGCAAGCCTATGCTGGGCTCATCTAAAATGTAGAGTACCCCAGTAAGCTGCGAACCTATCTGGGTAGCCAAACGTATGCGCTGTGCCTCGCCCCCTGAAAGCGACTTTGAACTGCGGTTTAACGACAGGTAGGTAAGCCCTACATCTATGAGGAATTGCAGTCGGGTGCTGATTTCTTTAATGATTTCTGAGGCTATCTTCTGCTGTTTCTCTGAGATATGCTGAGGCAGCTCTTTAAACCACGCCAATAGGTCAGTAATATCTAAAGCTGAGAGTTCAGCTATATTTTTATCGGCTATTCTGAAGTACAATGCCTCTTTGCGCAAGCGCGTACCGTGACAATGTTCGCAAGGCACGGTATCCATAAACTCTTCTGCCCAACGCTTGATAGCTGCCATATCGGTATTATCGTGCTGACTCTTAATAAAGTTGATAATCCCCTCGAAGTCTATTTCAAAATCGCGGGTTATACCCAACACGTCCGACTTGATAGCGTACTTTTCTTTGCCACCATAAAGGATAATATCCATCGCCTCTTTGGGCAACTTATCAATAGGGTCAGAGAGTTTATAACCAAACTTTTGAACGATAAGCTCTAACTGCTTAAAAATCCAAGTAGTTTTCTGCTCGCCCACCGCAACAATACCTCCGTTTTTGATAGATAGCGAGGGGTCTGGGATTATCTTAGCAAGGTTGATTTCTTGCACTTCGCCCAACCCGTTGCAGTGCGGACACATTCCTTTAGGCGAATTAAAAGAGAAAGTGTTAGGCTCTGGCATAGGATAAGAAATACCAGAAGAAGGACACATCAGGTGGCGACTGAAGTACTGTGCTTTGGTCTTGTCTTGCTCTAACACCATTAGCACATCATCGCCGTAGTTCATCGCTATTTTAATGGTTTCTTGTAGTCGTTTTTGGGTATCGTCAGTATCATCTACCTGCATACGGTCTACAACTATTTCTATATCGTGGGTTTTGTAGCGGTCGAGCTTCATACCCTTTTCTATATCGCGTATTTCGCCATCAGTGCGCACTTTTACGAAGCCTTGTTTGGCTATCTGCTCAAAAAGTTCGCGGTAATGCCCTTTGCGCGATTGCACCACGGGGGCTAATATATTGATGCGTTTGCCGCTGTAGTCTTTAGTGATGAGCTCTTGTATTTGGGCATCGCTATAGCTCACCATTTTTTCGCCTGTGGTATAGCTATAAGCATCGGAAGCCCGCGCAAAGAGTAGGCGCAAGAAGTCGTATATCTCGGTAATCGTACCCACCGTAGAGCGTGGCGATTTAGAGGTTGTTTTCTGCTCAATAGCAATCACTGGCGAGAGTCCGTCTATCTTATCTACATCGGGGCGTTCGAGCCCTCCGAGAAACTGACGAGCATAGGCAGAGAAAGTTTCTATATAGCGGCGTTGCCCTTCGGCATAAATAGTATCGAATGCTAATGACGACTTGCCACTACCCGAAAGCCCTGTGAAAACTACTAACTTTTCACGAGGTATGCTAAGGTCTATGTTTTTGAGGTTATGCACCCGTGCCCCTTGCACTTCAAGGTTTTCTATAGGGGTTATATTAGTAGTGTTTTTTTTCATTTAAATCTTATATTGTTGCTTGTAATCTTACAGCACTTACAATCCTTTTTTATGCAAAGATAATAATTAATTGACAATTAACAATTAAGAATTGATAATTTTTAATAGATTACCCTCCTACTAAAGAAGGCTGTTTATATATCCAATTATGAGCATTAGCAAATGTTATAAATTTATCATTTTCTTTTGCACTTTTAAATGTTATATAAGCTACTTTTAAATTAGGAAGTTCCTCTAATCTATAAAAGTCTTCAGCTTTAAGTTTCTCTAAATCTGTAATCATCAGATATTTTAGTTGCTTCAATTCAAAAAGAGCTTCTATACTTTCAAGATTCTTTAAATGAACACATTCGAGATGAAATATATTTTCTTTATTTTTAAAAGAAGTAAGCCTTGTAATATGAGGCATATACCTCAATCGCACATCAGAAACCACAGGTAATGAAGCAATATTTTCTATACTAACATCTTTACAGTTCTGTAAAGAAATATATTCTATATCAGGAAATTTCTCAGCGATCAAATCACTATGGATAAACTTACTATCAACAGTAAGTTCTTTAATAGGTAAATTATTGAGTTTAGAAAAATCTATCTCTCGAGCGCTCAAATGCTCTAGCTTTTCAAATGTATTGAGTACAGCGTATTGTTTTATAGTCAATCCAGTATATAAACTTAAAAAAGATAAGTTTTTAAATTTAGTCAAAGGAACTAAGAATATACCTTTTTTTACATTATTATATATCGTAAATTCTTCTAAATCATCAATATGTGATAACTCTGATAAATCCTCTATAAAGCCATTGAATACAATTATTTTTAGTTTCTTTACATTGGTTAAATAGCGTAGTTGTTTTAAATTCTCCTGATTCATCTCTGTACTTTTATTTAAAGATAACCAAAGTTTCTTATTGTACTTCTTTAAATAGAAATTAATAGATGACAAAAGTTCTTCATCACCTAATAGGTTACTAATATACAGATGTTCAGCATTTTTTATAGCATCCTCTAAATTAGCAGTATTATTTAGTTCATTGATATTCAATCTTTTATTGTAACTGGTTGTATTTTGCATATTTTAGTTTGTTTTGCTTTATACTTATGTACAAAATATTCTTTGTTTCAAACACGATCATATTCTATTGCATCTAACAAATCTGCTATTTTATCAGCTTTATCGCGAGATTCATCATCGTTATTCTCACCTTCTTCATAATACTTCACAAATAAATGTTGTAATGTAGCTTTTATTTCTTTATCAGAAATATTTTCTTTCCTTGCTAAAAGTACTAAATCTATCATTAGTAGAGATGATTTAGGCTCTTCTTTTAGACTTAAGGCTTTTTCAAATTCTTCTTCCAATAACATATTTAAGAACGCATTTATAATTAATTAAAGAGACAAAAACTATCATTCCTATCTTTGCTTCAATTTTTTTCTTCTTTGCCATATTTAAATGTTTTTTGAGATGTGAATTAGCAAATATCTCCATTTTGAGGTTAGTATTTATAAAAATAGGATAGGTTACTTGTTTTTAATGAAAAAGGTATTTGAACTCTATCATAACTATTAAGAGAGATATTAATGCTGTCTTTTATTCTTTGTTTTGAAATAAGTATTAGGATTTTCTGTTCGTATAAGTCTGTAGCTATAATAGGCAAAAAGCAATGTTCTGAAACTATTGTTTTAAAGAATATAGTCTTTAT
>NZ_KN390013.1:0-28485 GCF_000213295.2 Capnocytophaga sp. oral taxon 329 str. F0087 | reverse complement strand
GAAATGAGATTATCTCGAAATTCTTTTTTTGTTAATGGCATACCTTACAACTATTTATTTTATCATCAATAACTGTCACGTCCCACCAGTCTCACTTGTCCTACTCGTCTCACCACTCCCACCAGTCTCACCACTCCCAGCCCTCTCAGCCTTCTCATTCCTCCCACTCATACCACAATCACTCGCACCGCCCATTTCATCATTAAGTGCTATTTTTCAGTGTATTAACAGTATTTTCTAATGATAATAACACACCAAAGAGATTTGTATTTATTTCTTCATTTGAAAAACGGACAAATGTTATCCCATATTTTTCTATAGCTTCTTGCCGCTGACAATCTTCTAAGAAGTTAAACTCGTGTATATTGCCATCTACTTCAATAGCCAAAGCCAATTCGTGACAGTAGAAATCTACTATATACCCCAAAATAGGAACTTGTCTATGAAATTCCACTCCTAAAGCTTTTCTTCTTATATGATTCCAAAGAGTTATTTCGCTTGCAGTGCTATGATTTCGCAGATATTGTGCAAAATCCTTTAGTTTAGGGTTGTATGGTATAATTTTGTTTGACATAATTTTGTTGGTATAATTTTATTTATCACAAAGTATTGATTTACTATAAGTTACATTTCCCTTCTATACAGGCCGCTACATCTCCCCATCCTAATGCTCATCTATGCTAACCATCCCATCTTCCGTCACATTCTCCCATCCTAATGCTCATCTATACTAACCGTCGCATCCTCCCATCTTAATGCTCGTCTATGCTAACCATCGCATCTCCCCCTTTGAAGGGGGCTGGGGGGATGTTTTATTTAAAAGATGTGATATCTTATTTACAAAGTGTTATATTCTAAAAGTCTTTACCTAACCATCACATCCTCCCGTCCCAATGCTCGTCTATGCTGACCGTCACATCTCCCCCTTTGAAGAGGGCTGGGGGGATGTTTTATAAAGGATCGATGTTTTTATTTAAAAGATATGATATCTTATTCACAAAATGCAATATTCTAAAAGCCTTTACTGACCATCACATCTCCCCGTCCCAATGCTCGTCTATGCTGACCGTCACATCTCCCCCTTTGAAGGGGGCTGGGGGGATGTCTTATAAATGTGCAACATTAATCATCCCCCTACGAATAAATCCCTCCATTAATATTAATAACTTCCCCTGTGATATAAGAAGCTTTTTTAGAAACGAGGAACGACACAAGGTCAGCAACCTCTTCAGCCTCACCAAACCGACCTACAGGTATCAGCTTTACCAAATCCTCTTCTTTAAGCGAGGATGTCATATCGGTGCGGATAAACCCAGGGGCAATAGCATTAACGGTAATATGCCTTTTAGCGACCTCTTGTGCCAGAGCCTTAGTCGCAGCAATGATAGCGCCTTTGGCAGCCGAGTAGTTCGTTTGTCCTGCGGTACCTTTTACGCCCGATACCGAAGCAATGTTGATAATGCGCCCGTAGCGGTGACGCAACATCTTCTGAATGAAGAAGTTAGTAACGTTGTAAAAACCATCGAGCGAGGTAGAAATAACCTTGCTCCAATCTTCGGGGGGCATCCACATAAAAAGCCCATCGCGGTTGATGCCCGCGTTGTTCACAATCACCTCTACCACAGCGTCTTTGTTATCGTGTTGCCATTGGGTAAGGGCTTTCACAGTGCTCTGGTGGTCAGACACATCAAAGCGAATAATCTCACCTTCACGACCTAATTTTTTAACGTGTCCTAAGGTTTCTCGGGCAGCAATTTCGTTGCTTTGGTAGGTGATAAGCAAGTGATAGTCAGTATCCTGAGCGAGTTTCTCAGTTATGGCACGACCTATGCCGCGCGAGCCTCCGGTAATAATAGCAAATTTTCTCATATTCAGTTACGTTTATTTTCGAGCGACAAATATACGAAACATTTTACTAATTTACAAAATCTTTTTTCTCTCCTTAGGTACCCTTTACATTTGATATAGGAATGATACAGGAAGAGCGAAGAATAACCAAACGAAAGCCGATGAACTGATTTTAATATTTATTTTATAGTTTGGTATAATTTTTGCATTTTATTTAAAGTTATTAACAACTTAAAAGTTAAAAAAATGATGAAAACATTCGTGCTAACAGCTGTAACAGCGCTCTTTGCGTTGGGCTGTGCCCATAAAAAAACTAACTCTTATACTTCTTATCAAAAAACAGAACAAATGGCTGAAAATCAAGACAAATACTATGAGGTGATAGACGAAGAAGAACCTCAATCTAAAACTTATATCTATTTTGCAGGAGGCTGCTTCTGGGGTACTGAGCACTTTTTTAAGCAAATACGTGGCGTACTCGCTACCGAAGTGGGCTATGCTAACGGCAATCGCGACAAAGCCCCTACCTACGAGCAAGTGTGTGAAGGAAATACAAATTTTGCCGAAACTGTAAAAGTTATTTACAACCCTCAGCTTATCGACCTGCGCAAACTCATCGACCTATATTTCAAAATCATCGACCCAACCTCGCTCAACAAACAGGGCAACGACCGTGGCACGCAATATCGCACAGGCATCTACTACACCGATGCCACAGAAAAACCGCTTATCGAGAAAGCTATCCATCAGCTTGCCACTCAGTACACCAAGCCTATCGTGGTAGAGGTATTGCCTTTGCGCAATTTCTATAAGGCTGAAGAGTACCACCAAGCCTATTTAGACAAGAATCCTAATGGATATTGCCATATCTCGCCTGCTATGTTCGAGTTGGCACGCAAGGCAAATCCGGTACCAACTAAGTACAAACGCCCTGCAGAGAGCGAGTTGCGCAAACTACTGACCCCAGAGCAATACGCGGTAACTCAAGAGAGTGCTACCGAACGTCCGTTTGCCAATGAGTATTGGAACGAATATCGCGAGGGCATTTATGTAGATATTACCACAGGCGAACCGCTGTTTATCTCTACCGACAAATTCGAATCGGGCTGTGGTTGGCCTAGCTTCTCAAAGCCTATTAACAAAAAACTCATCACCGAAAAGACAGACACCTCACACCAAATGGTACGCACCGAAGTGCGCAGTACCTTAGGCAACGCTCATTTAGGACACGTATTCAATGACGGACCTAAAGAGTTGGGCGGCTTGCGCTATTGCATCAATAGTGCCTCTCTGCGCTTTATTCCAAAAGAGAATATGGAAAAAGAGGGCTATGGAGAGTATCTAAAATTGCTAGAAAAGAAATAAAATTGTCTATTAGTAATTATTTTGTAACTTTGCCTTTAGAAAATAAAGCAAATACAAGCTATGACAACAAATACAATTACCTTTAAAGAACATTTACCTTTCGAGAAATATCAATCAATAATGAAATTTTTAGATGATATAGGCGTAGAGGTGATAGAACCTGAACAAACTACTTTTTCTGAACTAACGGCTGATGACCTCAAAAGCATTTACCTATCAAAAGAACAATCCAGAATGGGAATGGTAATAGATCATTCTGAGGTACAAAGAGAGGCTATGGAAAGAAGATATTGCAGAAAATGAGAGTAGTATGGACAACAGAAGCGATAAAAAGCTATTATGAAACTCTTGATTATTGGGATGAGCATAATGGCAGCAACTCCTATTCAATCAAAATAATGACTGCAATAGATGTGTTGATAAAAGAGCTTGTAGAAGACCCTTATTTTTTAGGACAATACGATGAGCAACTAAACCTGCATAGAAGAACTATACTAAAAGGTCGATTTCTTATCTATTATGAAATAAAAGATGCTGAAAGTACTATTGAAATACAATATTTCCGCAGTAGTTATCAAAAACCTCTTTCAAATTATAGCTAAAATGAAACCTCTAAAAAAACTCCTATTCTTTTGTATTGCAGCACTATTTTTTAGCTGTCAGCATACCCCACAACGCCCCGTAGAGATGAGCGACCGGCAAATCTTAGGGCTAACAGATAAAGTGCAGCAAGTCACCCTTATCAGTCAGCATATAGACGAAGAGAAACGCGATACTACCTTTCTAACTTTCGACTCCAAAGGACGGATGACAGAGAAAATAGAACATCTGCAAAAAGCAAAAGATAGCATACTCAAAACCAAGTATGTGTATGACGATGTCCAACACACCCGACTCGCCCAAACTTACAAAAGCGATGGAACGCTCTTAAGCGAGGAGCTGGCAACCTATAATGCTTATAATTTCGTAGAAAAGTACACCCTTACCAATGGCGAAACCAAAGAGGTAATAACCGTAGTTTTCAACTACAGTGCCGACGGACTAAAGGCTGAAGCAAAGGCTACAGACGGAAAAGGTGAGCTATTCCTTACCTCTAACATAGAATACAACCCACGCGGACAAGCCGTAAAAGAAGAGGTGTACATCACCAAAGATAAAAAGCACTCCTCTACCACGTATTATGTGTATGACGAAAAAGGCGCCCTAATAGACAAGAAAGATTATAACATAAAAGAAAAAAACATCAGAAATTACACTTTCACTCATACCTACGACAATGCAGGCAATAAGAAAGAAGAACGCATATACATAGACGGTAATCTTAGTATTATAAACAAAACAGAAATCAGGAAATAAAAAGTTAAAAAAGAAGGGAAATGAGATAGGGGTATAAGGTCTTTAAATGGCAATACACACTTTGCAATAAAATCATTGTTTTAAAAGAATTATCAGAAATAAAACACCCTATTCTTTGCAATTATTATTATAAAAACATCTAAAACAACACATATATAGCAATACTAAATAACATAGCCAAAAGTGTTAAAAAAACTATAAATATGTTAAATCTGCGTATTTTGTAGGTAAAAAAATAGGGTAAGATAAAAAAAATAGGTATATTTGCTGAAAATTTTGCAACTTGTGCCTACGTACTATATAGGTGTAATAGGTGGCAAAACCACAATGAAAAAATAGCAAGCAAACAGTTAAAAAGTTAATTTTTATCGACAATGAAAAGAATAGTATTGTTACTTTTAGCAGTATGTGCTTTTGAGGGGAAGACCCTTGCACAAGAGTTGAACTTACCACAGCAAAACCAGTATTTAGCTGATAGTGAGTTTCTTATAGCACCTACATACGCAGGTATAGGAGACTTCGTGCGCATCCGTCTTTCGGGTATTACCCAATGGGTAGGCGTAAAAGGTGCTCCTGATTATCAATCATTAGCTGGCGATATGCGTTTAGGCGAACGCAGCGGGGCTGGTGTAATGCTTTATAACGACCGCAACGGGCATACCTACCAACGCGGTGGCAAAGTGTCTTTCGCTCACCACCTTACCCTCGACAGATATGATAACCATTTTGTGTCATTCGGTATCTCATACGCTCTTAATACTTTTGAAATTGATATAAAAAAATTCAACCAATCTATTAGAGATCAGGCGGTTACTAACGACCGTTTCACCGTAAACCACAACTTCGACGTAGGGGTACTTTACCGCTACAAAAATTGGTTCGTAAACCTTAGTGCTATGAATATCCTCAACAAAGATATCGAGCATTTCTATAAAGAAGAACCTAAAGCTCTGCGCAATTATATGATTTTTGCCGGTTATCGCTACAAACAAGATAAGAAGAGCAACTTCGAAATTGAACCATCATTGCTATATCAACTTTACGAAAGCGATGGGCGTTCTACTACCGACTTCAACCTTAAATTCCGTTGGATGGACTTAGAGGATTATTACTGGGTAGGGGTGAACTATCGTTCCCTAAATGACCAGTTATTCCGCCCATTAAACATAGGTCCAATGGCAGGACTTAAACGCGGAATGCTTTATTTTGCTTACTCATATCAGCTAACACTCAACGAGATCATAGGCTATAACTCTGGCACACACGTTATTACATTGGGTCTTGACCTATTCCAAGGGGTTAGTAACTGTAAATGTGCGCAACGATAAATGGAACAGATTATTCTTAAAAACATACGCTCATACGCTTATCACGGTTGCTTAAGCGAAGAAACCACTATAGGGAGTGACTACCGCACCGACCTAAAAATCAGTGCTGACCTAAAAAAATCAATGCTCTCTGATGCCCTACAAGATACGGTAGATTATGTACACCTAAACAGAATTGTAAAGGAAGAAATGGCAATACCTGCAAAACTATTAGAAAATGTAGCGGCGCGGATAGTAAAACGCATTTTTGATGAACTACCTGAAGTTCAGAAGGTTACCCTAAAAGTTGCCAAGATAAATCCACCTATAGGCGGAGATGTAGAGAGTGTATCAGTAAAAATAAAACAAGAAAGATTTGGTTAATTAAAAAATAAGATATATCTTTGCACCCAGAATACAAAAAGGCATCGTGGCCGAGGGGCTAGGCGGAGGTCTGCAAAACCTTATACAGCGGTTCAAATCCGCTCGATGCCTCACCTTTTTAAATAAATAATCCCATCTCTAAAAACTTTTCGAAAAATGACAAATGTTCTAGACAAATTTATTCAGGACATGAAGAATAACATTCCTGGTTTTATAGCAGTTTCAGTAACAGAGGTACGTTCAGGTGTATCATACGGTTCTGACTCTGTTGACCCAAGTTTTGACCCTAACCTTGCTTCTGCTTACAACCTAGAAGTAGTAAAGGCAAAACAAAACGCTCTACAAGTATTAGGATTAGCTTCAAAAGAGAGAATCGTTGATATCCTAATTACACTTACAGACCAAATCCACATCATTGACATTTCATCAAATGGTAGCTACATTATCTACTTAGCTGTAGATTCAAACAAAGCGAACTTAGGTCTTACAAGAGCCCTACTTT
This sequence comes from Capnocytophaga sp. oral taxon 329 str. F0087, assembly GCF_000213295.2. Lineage (NCBI taxonomy): Bacteria > Pseudomonadati > Bacteroidota > Flavobacteriia > Flavobacteriales > Flavobacteriaceae > Capnocytophaga > Capnocytophaga sp. oral taxon 329. Next base: position 21,723 of record NZ_KN390013.1, on the reverse strand, counting down.
CTAAATACAAAAAAGATTTAGTAGCTATATTCTAATATAAAGCTATTCATAATAATACAATAATAAAAAAGAGTTCCTTAGCACAAGGAGCTCTTTTTTATTTAAAATTTAAACCAAAATATATTAAAAAATGAAGAAGTTAGTATTTACAGCCGCTGCCCTAATGAGTTTAGGCTACGGCTATGCACAAGACAATACTGTGCCAATGGCTACCCTAACCCCTGCCCAACCTATTGAGCCTGCACAAAAAGTAGAAGAGAAAGTAGAAATTAAATCGGTAGGGCGCATTCATTTTGATGGTGGCGTGTTAGGAGCCAATAACTACCACAACGAGTTTGTAAGTGGTATAGCTCTAGCTGACTTCCGTGCTGGCCTACTAATGCGCTACGGACAATGGAAAAGCAAAATAGAAATGGGCTATGCTAATCAAGCTCTTTCAGTAAAAGATGTATTTATAGAGTACGATTTTAACAAACACACCCTACTTAGGGGAGGTTATTTTCTGCATCAATTCGGTATGCAGAGTGTTTTTGGGGCTTCTGCTAAAATATCAATGGAAGAACCTCTAAGCAATAGTGCTTTCTACAACAATAGGCTTGTAGGACTTATGTTGATGCACCAAAAAGACAAGTTCTTTGGCACATTGAGCCTTTTTGCTGAAAATGAAGTGATGAAGAAGAGTGCTGACAAAACAGGCAGCCAAGGTATGGGTATGATGAGCCATCTATTGTACCGACTCCATCGCGAAGAAGGTAATATCTTTCACATAGGTATTTCAGGAGCTTTTGAGACACCTCGTTATACTGAAGTAAAAGATAATGCAGGAAAAGTAACAGGTATAAGCCATAGTTCTTATGTACTTAAAACATATTTTCCTACACGTATAGCTAGGGTAACAGCACAAGAAGCTACTATTAATAATGCTACCTTCCTCTACAAATTCTCGCCCGAACTCTTATTGGCAAAAGGTCATTGGGGCTTGGAAGCACAGTATTATTACCTAAATGCAAACCGCAAGAGTGGTTTTGAAGCATTCGATGCTAGCGGGGCTTACGCTATGGTGCGCACTATCATCAAAGGGAAGCCATATGCTTATGCCGATGCAGATGCCGTTATGGCAACCCCTAAAGCTGGGGCAATGGAGTTAGTAGCCGGTTATAACTACACCGACCTTTCGAATAGCAAAGCAGGTATCTTAGGGGGCAGACTAAACGATTATTCGCTTACTTTCAACTACTATATCAATAAATATGTAATTTGGCGGATACGTAGCTCATATACCTCAGTTGGCTATCGTAGAGACAGAGAGAACACTAATTTAAGCCTTATAGAAACACGTCTGCAAATCAAATTTTAATTGAGAACTAAAATGAGTCAATTAGCAAACTCTTCATTTCCTAATTGACTCATTTGTTATTTAATGTTACAAGGTTGTCGCAGTATGAAACAACTATTTGCCTATTGCTGAAAATCTTCTGAATTTTGCAGCGTAAAAGTCTTAAGACTTATAGTTCGTTCTTTGACATACTGGGATTTTATTTTATTGCCTCATAGGCACGTATAGCTTTATCAAAGCGGTCATTTACGCTCTCTATAGTGTAAAGTCCATCAGCATTGGCTTGTAGTCCTTTTAACTTAAGCGAGAAAACTACAGGCGGGTTCTCTAAGTTTAGCAAAGACACATTGCGTAGCTGTTCGGTAGTCTGATAAACGATGTTTACCGCTACAAACTCTTTGCCTGCCTTGTCTACCCATTTCTCAAACACCAATTTGCTGCCTATAGGAGTCTTCTTCTCAATCGATTGAGGTAAGCTATATTCTTCTACCTCTAAAGCAGCATTTACACTGGCTATATTAGAATCGTGTCCGCAAAGGAAAGTAAACTTGCGGTTTTTAGCGTTTAGCTCGTCTTTCATATACACCAATAGTGGATGCGCTACGTTTACCGCTACTATAGGTGCCGTGAAGAGCACATCGCCATACACGTCTTTTACCTTAGCTATTTTCTCCCAATCGGCATTGGTAAGCTTTTGTCCGAAAGCGGCTTGTACAGGGTCTGCATCTTCATAATACTGAAGTATAAGTGCATCAGAAGCCGAGTTAGCAAACTTTAGCGAACCTTTCATATTAGGTTCATCTCCTTTTTCTAACTTTAGCTGAGTATTGTAATCGTCGAAAGCACATACCTCACCCGACTGACAAGCAGGAGAATGTTTTAGGTCTAATACCTTTTCAATCAGTTGGTATGAGTCTTTTAAACCTTCGTTGATGCCTACAATACCTTTTTTTCCTCCCATAGCTGCTATTTCTTTAAGTGCTTGTGCCTTAAAGGCTTCACTACTCTTAGTAAGAGCAGGGAAAAACACTGGGTCCATCTTACTAGGAGTAAAACGGTGATTGATATGCAGATTGGCTACCGGCATAAACCCTGATGAGAAGTACTGGGCTGTAGCTATAGTGCGCTGCATACTATTAGCATAAAAGTTTACTTCATCAACAGTGGGGACAGCATTTTCGGTAAAAAGCCCTTCGTTTACCGTCCATTTGCGGAAGAATTGCCCCATAATAGTTTCGAGAACTCCGCCACGCAAAGTCAATTCGCTAGGGGCTGCGCTCCATTTTATCCATTGGTGAGGCGTCATCTTTTGTAAAACACTACCATTTACTGACAATGACGAACGAATATTATGTCTGCTGAGTATTACTACTTCTTTTAGCTTATATTGGTTTTTAAACGCCTCAGAGCGTTGTAGCTGCCCCATTGCTAAAAGTGGGCACAATAGGAGCAACGCTATGTTTATAATTCTTATTTTCATATTGCTTTATTGCTTTGTTAAAATTTAATTTGCAGACGGGTTTCGATAAGGCTCAAATTGGTATTTTCTTTATCCTTACGATAGCCTACAGCAGTGTACGAAGCGCGCACCCTCCAAATCATATATTTATTAATATAGTAGTTGAAAGTAAGCGAATAGTCGTTTAGTCTGCCCCCTAAGATACCTGCTTTGGCATTAGAAAGGTCGGTGTAGTTATAGCCTGCTACCAACTCCATTGCTCCAGCTTTAGGGGTTGCAATACCTCCATCGGCATCAGCATAAGTATACGGACTGCCTTTGATGATAGTGCGCACCATAGCGTAAGCCCCGCTAGCATCGAATGCTTCAAAACCACTCTTGCGGTTTACATTTAGATAGTAATACTGTGCTTCTAACCCCCAATTGCCTTTGGCATACAATAACTCTGGTGAGAATTTATAGAGGAAAGTAGCGTTTTCAATATTAGCTTGCTGAGCGGTTACCTTTGCTATACGTGTAGGGAAAGGCGTTTTGAGCACATAAGAACTATGGGTAACTGTTACTTTACCTGCATTATCTTTTATTTCACCATAACGGGGTGTCTCAAAAGCCCCTGAAATACCTACGTGAAAGATATTACCTTCCTCGCGGCGAGGGCGATACAATAGACGGCTCATCATACCCATACCTTGGCTACCTGTTACTGTTGGACTCTTTTTCATTGCTTCGTTTTCAGCAAAAAGGCTCAATGTACCGAAGAATTTATCTTTTTGGTGCATCAGCATAAGCCCTACAAGCCTGCCATTAAAAAAGGCTTCGTTGCTCTGAGGTTCTTCCATAGATATTTTGAAAGAAGAACTCGTTGCACTTTGCATACCGAATTGGTGCACAAAATAGCCCCCACGGAGTAGTGTATGCTTGCTAAAACCATACTCTATCAGTACGTCTTTCACCGAGAGTGCATTGTAAGCATAGCCGATATCTATCTTAGCTTTCCATTGGCCGTAGCGCGCTCCTAAACCTGCGCGGAAGTCGGGCATCGCTACACCACTAACAAATTGGTCGTGGTAGTGATTAGCCCCAAATACACCTCCATCGATGAGGATACGCCCTGCTGGCTTTATTTCTATTTTCTCTTCAACCTTTTGAGCTGGCTCAATAGGCTGTGCTGGAATGAGTTCTGCCATCGGAGTGCTATTGTCTTGCGCATAGCCGTAGCCTAAACTCATTAGTGCAGCAACTGTAAATACGAACTTCTTCATAGCCTACTATTTAGTTTCACGTTCACTTTTTTTCACTTTGCCCTTCTTTACAAGTTCGGCAAACTCCTTTTTAGCTTTCGCTAATTGTGCTATGAAAGCATCGTTGGCATGTAGGCGTGCTACTACGGCACTAGCTACCAAGCGAGCTGCATCAACATCACTTTGGAAGTGATAACCACAAATCACGCGGCTTTGCCCCATTTCGTATCCACGTTTTAGTATCTCGTTTTGTCTATCTACGTTGATTTCTGCAAGTACCAAAGCTGTAGCCCAACCAATAGCAGTGTGCCCTGAAGGATAAGACCCATTAGTAGAAAGCTCTTGTTGCTGCTCTGGGTTGCAAGTAGTTTTTTCGTAGAAAGCAAACGGACGTACGCGCATATAGTGCTCTTTGGCAGCGCGGGTAGCAAGGTCGCCAGCGTCTTCGCGCATATTTACCACTAACTTAAAGATTTCGGGGGTATTTTCTTTAGAGATTTTCACCCCAAAAGCTTCAGAGAAAGCATTAGGAACCCCTGCTCCATCTACACGCGCATCGGTTACCGCTTGGTCTCCACGAGGGGTACGGCGTTGCATCAATCCCCAGCGATATTGCGCTTCGTCATTTAGGAAGAGGATACTACCCGGTTGTGGTGGCGGTGGGAGCAATTCTAAGCTGTTAGCAACATCACCTATTTGCAAGAAATAAACGTCTGGTTTAGTTCTTACGTCTTTAATTTTCTCTTGTGCCCACGTAGCTACTGACACTGCCAGCAAGGCTACTAGTAATAAATTTCTTTTCATATGATAAAACTTTTTAAATTATTAATTTCACTATCGAAAAAAAGTAGATTTTCAACTCTTTTGCCCTACAAAGGTATAAAACAAGTTTATGTCTTACAAGAAAATTATGATATTTTAACTTTTTGTATAGGTCTTTAGTAATGTATCGGTAGTTAGCCTAAATTAGGTATTGAGAAGAATAAGGAGAAGAAAGCAAATGTTGAGGCGCTTTTTTGCATTATTGTTAGCATTTTTGACTTTTTATTGCGAATTTGTTAATTGCATTTCATTTCTTTAGCTACACTTAGTAACCACTTAGTGACCACTTAGTGGCCTCTTAGTGTATACTTGAGATATTGATAACCTTTTTGAGAAAACGTTGCGAAAAATGTAATTTCAGTAGCTGGCAGTTATCAGACTAATAGCTAACGACTTGATGCTAAGTATTAATTTGCTGTTTCTCAAATTTGCTGAATTGCTAATTGTTTTGTAGCTTTGCGGCATAAATAATTTTCTAAATGATGAAAAAAATAGTTTTTGCCGCATTAGCTTTGGCTTTTACGCTTGATAGCGCAGCACAAGAGGTTGATTCGCTTCCTAAAAAACAGGAGGTTATCCCTACTTTTGCTAAGAAATTGAACATCGATTTGTTTTTTAGAGGAGGCGGTATTAGCGATAGCTATACTGATGACTCTAAGAATAGTACCCACTTTGTGATTGATAACGCACGACTCAATTTGCAGGGAGATTTTAATGAAGACCTTTTTTATAGGGTGCGTTTTCGTCCAAATCTGCCATTCAACGCTACTACGCAAGATGGTGGTACGAGCGCTTTAGACTATGCTTTTTTGACTTACCGCTTTGGGTCTGCCCGCCAGTGGGATGTGACTGTAGGCAAGCAATTGGCTGCTTTTGGTGCTTTTGAGAAGGAAATCAATCCGTTGTACGAATATATTTTCACTGATTACCTAAACGGGGTGTACAACAATGTCTTTCTTTCGGGGCTTACTCTTGGCTATAAAATCAACAGGGCGCATAAGATAGGCGTGCAGTTGCACAATACGGTGAATACTAAATTTGCTAACTTGCTTAGCTCTAAAGGGTTTGTAGCAGGCGATTTTAAGGCTTCGAAAGCTCCTATTGGTATGTACCTCTTTTGGAATACCGATTTGTTGGACGGCAAACTCAAGCTGCGTTATTCTTACAATCTTTCGCAATACGCAGCTAACAATCTAACTCACTCGCTTGCGCTCGGCAACTGGTATAAAAGCGGGCGACACACTCTCTACCTAGACCTCAGCTATACTTATATGGGGGCTGACTATGGGCTTACTGCCTCGCAGCTACTCAGCGCTTATGATGGTTTGGCTAAGAACAATTACCTTATGCAGAAAAACGCTGTGTATAAGCGCGCTGTGTCTCGCTACGACTATCAGCTGACTGACCGCTGGAGTTTGTCGGCTAAACTTGGGATTGAGCAGGCGGGTATCACTCAGCGACTAAGTGAGCAGTTGCGCACTAACTATATTTATTTTGCGGCTGCACAGTATGCGCCACTTCGTGGGCAAGACCTTCGTTTCTATTTAGCTTATGTGGGCAACACTATCAGCTACGATAAGACTTTGCATTTGAAAAACGAACAAATGCACCGCATAGCCATAGGGGCGTATTATACACTACCAATACTAAAGACTAACAACTAAGATGAAACATATAGACGGTTTTTCTAAACTTACCAAAGCCGAGAAGATAGCGTGGCTTTGCGACACGTATTTCACCGAAGTAGAGAATGCCACTGCTCTCTTTGAAAGATATCAGAACGCTGATGCTGAACTGCAAAAACTGCACGATGAGTTCATAGAGAATACAGTTTCTAACTATTACCTGCCCTTTGCGGTAGCTCCTAACTTCGTTATCAACGGACGTACTTATACAGTGCCAATGGTTATCGAGGAGAGTTCGGTAGTAGCGGCCGCAAGTAGAGCAGCTAAATACTGGCAAACGCACGGAGGCTTTCATACAGAGGTGCTCGACACCCAAAAGACGGGACACGTGCACTTCTTTTTCTATGGAGAAAAGGCTGACTTAACTGCTTTTTTCGCTCGTGTGCAACCTTTGATGCTCGCTAATGCTCAGCCTATCACTTCCAATATGGAAAAACGAGGCGGAGGGATTACTTCGCTTACTTTGGAAGATAAAACAGAGGCTTTAGCACATTACTACCAGCTGTCGGCGACTTTTGAGACCCTCGATGCTATGGGGGCTAACTTTATTAACTCGTGCTTAGAGTCGTTTGCCGATACTTTTAGAGACGAAGCCGATAGAGACCCCCTACTACAGGGCAAATACGAGGTAGTGATGTCGATACTTTCTAACTACGTGCCTAATTGTGTGGTACGCGCTGAAGTGTTTTGCCCCGTGAAAGACCTTAAGATAGCCCACTTAGAGGGTGAGACGGCAGCACGTAAGTTTGTGCAAGCTCTTGCTATCGCTAATGCTGATGTATACCGCGCTACGACCCACAATAAGGGAATAATGAACGGTATAGATGCGGTAATTCTAGCTACTGGTAACGATTTTCGCGCTATAGAAGCTGGTGCGCACGCTTATGCGGCTCGGACGGGGCGCTATAAAAGTCTGTCAGATGCGTGGATAACCGGAGATACGTTTCACTTTGCTTTAGAACTGCCCTTAGCATTAGGGACTGTTGGTGGGCTTACAAACTTGCACCCTTTAGTGAAGACTGCTTTAGCTATATTAGAGAAGCCTAACGCACGCGAACTGATGCAAATAGTGGCTTGTGTGGGCTTGGCTCAGAACTTTTCAGCAGTGAGTTCTCTCATCAGCTTGGGCATTCAAAAGGGGCATATGAAGATGCATTTAAACAATATTTTTAATCAATTAGGGGCGAGTGAAGACGAAAAAAAAGTGCTCACCGCCTACTTTAAAGATAAGACGGTGACGCACAGTGAGGTGAAGCGTGAGCTTGAGAAATTGAGAGGATAGTACTGAAATCCTACTTCACTTGGTAATCTTGCCTCTTAGGAGGAACACGACGATCGAAGTTAGGGGTGAGCGATACTACGCCTTTCACATTTTGTAGGGCTGAGACTATCTGCAACAAGCGCTCTGTAGCATAATTAGATGAGAGTATATACCGCTCAGGATTCTTGCTATCAGGGGTAATTGTGAAGCCTAAGCCCTTAATTTCGGCAGGCATAGTAGCGCCTTTTTCTAAGACCACGATTACCTCTCCTTTGAGCAGTAAGCGTGTACCATCGGGCTCTACTAACACGGGCTCTACGCGCAATTTAGGGTACAGTTCTTGAAGATATCTTGCCCGAGTGGGGTAAGTGCCTAAGAACGTTTTCTTGATAACCGCTGTAGTAAATGTGAGATACTCATAGGAGTCTTTTTCAACACGTTGCACTCTTTGCATCTCGTCAATAGCACCTGATATATACAGCTGATTGCGTGCTACACTTAGGGTAATGCGTTCATCTTTTTGTAGGTAGCTCATCTTCTCGGTACTGCTATCCTCATCACTTTGAGCTTTAGTACAAGCGGCTGTTGCACCTATCAGAAGGGCAATAGCCACAAGGGTTTGTGTTAAATATTTCATAATTATCTATTTAAAAAGCGGCGCAAGTTAAGAATTAATTAATAAATAAGCAAATTTTAAATGCGGAGATGCCTCGTGATACCATACTATGGATTGGGAAGATATTTGTAAGAAAAATAATGTAGACAGTTCTTTTCTGAAGGAGTTTAGACCTTCAGCAGGGCTCCGCCTACTAAACTATGGCGAGTTCTTAGCAGCTAAAGAACGCTTAACCTCTTATCAGTTAGGGTTTAACTTATTGCCGATTTTCATAGATAACGAAAAGTCTGTAGTAGCAATCTATACTAATGATATTTTCAAGGGGAAAGTAGTGGTGTATGAAGACGAACCTTACCCCGACTTCTCTCCTGATTTTAGAAACATAAACTCTTTTCTGAATGCCTATCATCAGTGCCTCCGAAAGGGTGAGTTTCATCATCTGTACTGTTTAGAATACGCAATAGAGTATTCACCAGGGATAACAGAACCTGAACCACTATTGTTAGAAGCCTGCTGGAAATATATAGAAAAAGATATTTTCGCTTCAGACATACAGCGAGATGTAGTCTATAGAACTGCTATCTTCCTCACACCTAATGACCAACGCGAACGCTTGTTACCTTTTATACAAAGTCCGTTTGTAGATGAGCAAAAAAATAGCCGTATAGTAGATGTTGCTCTATACTCCTTAGGAGGGCAGCAACCCTATAGCCCTGCTAAGCCTTTAGTAGAAGCGCTGCTAAAGAAAAAGGAGTATAAAGAGCATTTCCTAAGAGATAATCTTTTTGAAGGCGCTTTCAAAAAGAAGACAATAGACGACGAAGATGATCTATTATCGATGATAGTATTAGCCGTGCGCACCGACCGGCAAGCAATGGGCTGCGCTATCGTAATAGCAGCTTTAACCATATTATATATCGCGGCTATCTTTTTGCTTTTTCCTATAGAGAATGCGCTGATGCACCTATTTATACTGTTTATTATAGCAATGATTGCCTTTACTATTTTCACTATTAAATAAAAATGAAAAGAATATTACTAAGCCTTGTACTGATAACCGCCATAGCTTGTGGCGATAAAAAAGAAAAAGAAATAGCCGCCATACCAATGCACTTTGAGACTGTGCGGTTAGACTCTTTATTTGTAAAAACCTCCGATGCTGACCTGCCCAAGCTGTGCCGGAAGTATCCTTACTTCTTCACCTCTACTATTAGCGATGAAGAGTGGCTCGAAATTCGCAACGGACTTATCTTCCCTGATGAACCCTCAGTAAACTTACGTTATGCTGATATTTACAACGAAATACACAAGAGTTTAGGCGACTTTTCAGCAGAAAAGAAAGAGCTAAAACGCCTATTCCAGCATATCAAATACTACTTCCCTAAATTTGAGCCTCCCCGCGTAGTAACCCTTATCAGCAGAGTAGATTATGAGTCGCGAGTGATTTATGCCGACACCTTGCTGCTAATAGGTGCTGACAACTATTTGGGGGCTAAACACCCTTACTATCAGGAGATGCAGCAGTACATCAGTACTGAGCTCGACAAGCAATACCTAACAGTAGATGTAGCGGAGGCATTTGCTAACAAACTCGTACCTCGTGGAGCACATCTCACCTTTTTAGACAATATGATTTACGAAGGCAAAAAGCTGTATTTAGAGAGTCTTTTGATGCCCGATAAAAAGCCGGCAACACTACTAAAATATACTTCTGACCAATACGATTGGGCAAAGGCAAATGAGGTAGAAATATGGCGGTATTTTATAGAAAAGGAGCTACTCTACCAAACTGATAAGAAACTGCTCTCTCGGTTCTTATATCCTGCACCTTTCTCTAAATTCTATTTAGAGTTAGACAACCAGTCACCAGGACAGATAGGGCGTTATATAGGCTATCAGATTGTGCAGGCTTATGCCGAAAATCACAAAGATACTCCTTTAGTAAATCTATTGGCAATGAAAGCTGATGAATTGTTTAAACAATCACTGTATAAACCAAAATAATATCCCAATATGTCAAAGAACAAACTCTGGCTTTTTTAAAACCTTTACGGGGGCAAAGTTCGTACGTTTTGCTGAAGTGTGCAAATACTTGTCTCATCGTGTTACAGAGTTGTCTCATATCTAAATAGGCGCGAGCTGTAGCTCGCGCCTGTATTATTTTGATTTATAACATATACAAAAAACAAGAGCCTCAGTTGTTACTGAGGCTCCTGCAATTCCTAATCCTTAAAAATATGAAAAATTTCCTCTATGAAGAAGATCTCGTGGTACCTCCAGGAATCGAACCAGGGACACAAGGATTTTCAGTCCTTTGCTCTACCAACTGAGCTAAGGTACCAGTTGTTTCATTTTTACGGGTGCAAAAGTAATACTTTTTTTGAAACTTGCAAAATATTTCGCGAATATTTTGCAAGTTTTTTATCTACCTTTTTATAACTACTTAATATTCAGGCTTATCATTTGGGTACTTCGCCATAAATTCTTCTGCTTTTTTCACCATATTTTCTGATCCACAGAAGAAAGGCACACGCTGATGTAGCTTCTTTGGTTCAATATCCATTATGCGTTGGTAGCCATCAGAGGCTTTTCCTCCCGCTTGTTCAGTCAAGAAAGCCATAGGATTACACTCGTACAGCAGACGCAATTTACCTTGGGGGGTACGCGTACCTGATGGGTAAATATAAATACCTCCTTTCAGCATATTACGGTGAAAATCTGACACCAAAGAACCTATATAACGCGAAGTATAAGGGCGATCCTCTTCTAATGCCTGACAGTATTTTAGATAGTCTTTCACCCCTTGTGGGAAGTGTACATAATTCCCCTCATTTATTGAGTAGATATTGCCGTCTTTAGGATACTTCATATCGGGGTGCGATAGGTAGTAAGTACCGATAGAAGGGTCGAGAGTAAAGCCATTTACCCCGTGCCCCGTGGTGTAGACTAACATAGTAGAAAGCCCATATACCACATAACCTGCCGCTACTTGCTTGTTACCCGGCTGCAAGAAGTCTTCTAACTGCACTGGCGTACCTACAGGAGTTACGCGTTTGTAGATAGAAAAAATAGTACCTACCGTTACGTTTACATCTGCATTGCTCGAGCCGTCTAACGGGTCGATAAGCACTACATATTTGCTGTTAGGGCTATTTTCGGAAGCGTTGATGGGTATGAAAAATTCGTTTTCTTCGGAAGCAATACCACATACCACATCGCGCTGAGTGAGTGCACGGATAAAAAGGTCGTTAGCAAAAACGTCTAACTTCTTTTGCACCTCGCCCTGCACATTTTCTTGTCCCATATCGCCGAGAATATCCTCTACAAGTCCTGCTTTGTTCACCTCTCGATTTACTAATTTCGAGGCTAATTTTATAGCACTCAATAGCCGAGAAAATTCTCCAGTAGAATGTTGAAAGTCCTTCTGATGCTGAATGATGAACTCTCCTAAAGTTTGGTGTGTTTTCATTTTGTTATTATTTAATTTATGTTTATTGCTAATTAGCCAATTTATTCAGGTAGAGTTGTATCACATTCTCTAACCCTAAATAAAGTGCCTCACAGATAAGAGCGTGCCCTATCGATACCTCTAAAAGGTTAGGTATTTGCCTTCTGAAGTACTGCACATTATCAAGGCTTAAGTCGTGCCCTGCATTGAGCCCTAAGCCTACTTTTTCAGCCTCTTGGGCTGCTCTTACATACGGAGCAATAGCACCCTTATTGCCTAAGGCATATTCGCGGGCATACCCTTCGGTGTAAAGCTCTACGCGGTCAGCCCCTGTAGCCGCCGCCGCTGTAACCATCGCCTCTACAGGGTCTACGAATAGTGAGGTACGAATGCCATTGCGCTTAAACTCTGCCACTACTTCTGTTAAAAAATCCTTGTGTTTAACAGTATCCCAGCCAGCATTAGAGGTGATAGCATCTTCGGCATCGGGCACAAGCGTCACTTGGGTAGGTTTTACTTGCAGCACAAGGTCTACAAATTTAGGGATAGGATTTCCCTCTATATTATACTCAGTGGTTACCACCTTCAGCAGGTCGAACGCATCTTGGTAGCGTATATGTCGCTCATCAGGACGTGGGTGAATGGTGATACCCTCTGCTCCAAATTGTTGCGCATCTTTAGCTACCTGCAAAAGGTCGGGCATATTGCCGCCACGTGCATTGCGCAATGTAGCTATTTTATTGATATTTACACTTAGTTTCGTCATTGTAAAAGTCTGTTTTACGAGTACTATTTTTTCTCTTCTTCGGCTACTTCGGCTCTGAGTATAGAGTCTTGAGCATTAGGGGTTACCCTATAGGCTTTAGGGTCGTTCTGAGGATTAGAGATATTAAAGCTAACCGTATCTTTATCGTGTTGGGGCTTGATATTCCCTACAAGCACTTTTTTTATCGATGCCAAATACTTCTCATTATTCTCTATCTCTTGCTGTAACGAATCTACTTTAAAAAGCAGTCCTAATGTTTCTCTTTTGTTTTCTACTGCCGTATAGCCCAAAATATACTGCCTCAAAGGCGAATAAATGATAAATACAGTAGTAAGAGTGATGAGTATAAAGGCAAAAAGCGAACCGAACACAAAAATGTTCATTCTACTAAGTTTAAACGATGTTTTTTCTTCAAAAGTACTATCGTCCATTACTACTAAGCGGTATTTACTTAGCCATTTTCGCTTCCAGTATTCTTTTTTTGATATCTTATTCACACTCATTACTACCTTATCTAAATACTAATTACTTGTTCTATTTGGGGTACAAATTCTTTTATAGTCATTTCTACCCCACTCTTTAGGGTCATTTGGTTTACGGCACAATTGGTGCAAGTACCCTCTAAGCGCACTTTCACTATTTTGTCATCTTCTATATCTACTAACGTAATGTCACCTCCGTCATTTTGCAGATACGGACGTATTTTGTCAAGGGCGTTTTTTACTTCTTCTCTTAATTCTTCTGAGGTCATTGATGTTTTTTATTAGTTATTACGATTTAGTACTCAGTTAAATCCAATTCTTCAGGATCATTTCTGTTGTCCCAGAAAGCAATAAAACGAATTTCTCCCCTACTCTCTATAATTTTGTAATAAATAGAAAAATTATGAAGCACTATTACTCTTCTTAATTCCTCGTCAACTATTTCAAAATCATATACTCTTTTTCCTATTCTTGGAGTTTGTTTAAGAAGGTTAGAAATCTTTTCAACTTCTGCTTCTATTTTATCACTATAAGACCTTGAAAAAGTCTTTTCCATCCAAAACAACAAAACATCTAAGAATTGCATTCGTGCTCTAGGTACCCATACAATTCTTAATTCAGCATCTTTTGTTCCCATTGGTTTATAATTCTCTTGGCTTCTCTCATCACTTCATCGTGAGGTATAAAAATACCTTCTTTTTCTTCTACTAAGCCTTCTTTTATAGCTTTTAGTGCTCCTTTTGATATTTTTTCAGTAGCACCTAAAATGGGAGAAATAGCTTTCTTTTGTGATTCAACAATCAGTGTGTCCATAATTGTGAATTATTAATTGTTAATTACTACAGCCTGCTGTATTGGTAATCCTGATAGCTTCAGAGGGGGGTAGATTTTCATTGCGCGCTACCACTTGTTTTACTACCTCTTGTGCTAATTGCTGAAAGGCTTTTGCTTGTATAGTGCCTTCTTGTAGCACTATAGGTCTGCCTGTGTCGCCTGACTCTCTGATACCTTGTACCAAAGGTATTTCTGCTAACAATGGCACATTTAGGTCAGTAGCGAGGTTCTTAGCGCCCTCTTTGCCAAAAATATAGTATTTATTATCTGGCAGTTCTTCAGGGGTGAAGTACGCCATATTCTCTACGATACCAAGTACCGGCACATTGATGTTTTCTTGTTGAAACATCGCTACCCCGCGTCTCGCATCAGCAAGAGCTATCTTCTGAGGGGTACTTACTATTACAGCGCCCGTAACAGGCAGTGCTTGCATAATGCTTAAGTGAATATCGCCTGTACCAGGAGGTAGGTCGATGAGGAGGAAATCTAACTCGCCCCAATGCGACTCGAATATCATTTGATTGAGGGCTTTTGATGCCATCGCTCCTCGCCATATCACTGCCTGATTGGCATTGGTAAAGAAGCCTATGGAGAGTATCTTCACTCCGTAGTTTTCGATAGGCTGTATAAACGATTTCCCTTCGATTACTACCGATTGAGGGCGCTCGCCTGCTACATCAAACATAATAGGGATAGAAGGACCATAAACATCGGCATCGAGTATCCCTACTTTAAAGCCCATTTTAGCTAATGAGGCTGCGAGGTTGGCCGTTACGGTGCTCTTACCTACGCCTCCTTTGCCTGAGGCTACCGCTATCACATTCTGAATACCTGGTATAGGTTTGCCTTTTATTTCAGGTGTTTCGGGTACGACTACTTTTACATTTACCACCACCTTTGCTTTTTCGTGCACCTCGCCGTGTATGGCTTTCATAATTTCTACTTCGGTGCGTTTTTTGGCTTGCATACTGGGGTTGTTGATAACCACATCTACTACCACCTCATCGCCAAAAACTACTATGTTTTGTACTGCCCCACTATCTACCATATTTGCCCCTTCACCTGGGGTAGTTATTTTCCTAAGGGCTTCTAATATATCTTTTTTATTAATATTCACTATGTTAATTTTTTAATTTATAAATTCGTAAATTAGCCTATTTGCTAATTCTCTGGATAATGCAGGTTTTCTGCGGTTAGTTTATAGAGCGTTTCTTCTAAATATTTTTTAGCCTCATACTTGGCTATTGGCAGGTTGTTGTTATAAAAGTTACCACACTCTAAGGCTGAAGCCCCTGGTATTTCGCCTTCAAAATCGGCGATGTACTCAAAGAGCTGTGTAATAAGAGGGGCGATATCTTCAGCACTATAGTCGCCGGCAATAATCAGGTAATTACCCGTCATACAACCCATAGGCCCCCAATAGATAATCTTGTCTTTCCACTCTGGGTTATTGCGCAACCAAGTAGCGGCAAGGTGTTCAATAGTGTGTATTTCAGCACTCCCAAGTACGGGTTCGCGGTACGGAAGTTTCATACGGATATCAAAAGAGGTAAGCGTTTCATTACCTACGTGATCTTTACGCGATACGTATATACCCCTATTAAGTTTCAAGTGGTCTATACAAAAACTGGCTATTCTTTCCATTAGTAATAAATGATATTTTTGCAAAGATATAAAATAATTAGCAAATTAACAAATTTGAAAAATTAGCCTATCTGCTAATTCACCCATTTGCTAATTTGCTAATTTATTGTTATTACAACGGTTTTACCAACTCTAAAAACCATTGTTTTACCTCGCCTTGTAGGTGCTTAGCTAACTTCTCTTCACAAGTTTTGTGATAAGCGTTTAGCCACTGTCTCTCTACATCGGTTAGAAGCGATACGTTGATACCCGATGGCATAAACGGACAAAGGGTGAGGGTTTCAAAATCGTAGAAAGTACCAAACTCATTGGTTATTACCTCGCGTACAGCTACCAAGTTTTCGTGTCGTATACCGTATTGATTTTCTAAATAGAAACCAGGTTCGTCAGAACATACCATTCCTTTGAGGAGCACCTGTGGATTTAGGTCTTTGCGGATATTCTGAGGCCCTTCGTGTACGTTCATAAAGCTACCTACTCCGTGCCCTGTGCCGTGTCCGTAGTCTTTGTGGTTTTTCCAAAGCGCCATACGTGCGTAGGCATCTAACTGCACCCCTCTGGTCCCTTTAGGGAATTGTACCATAGCCAACTGAATCATTCCTTTGAGCACCAAAGTACTGTCGTCAATAAACTGTTGTGATACTTTTCCTAACGGAATGGTACGGGTGATGTCGGTAGTACCCTCTAAATACTGTCCGCCAGAGTCTACCAATATACTGCCCTCAGCGTGTACCTCTTTGCTGCCGTGCTCTGGAGCCGAATAGTGCACTATAGCCCCATTGCCCTGATAACCGATGATACTGCCGAAACTTTCGCCTACAAAGTTAGCGCCAGCAGCACGGAACTCGCGAAGTTTCTTGCCGATGCTATACTCCGTCATTGGCTCTTTACCTACTTGGTGAGTAAGCCAATAAAGGAAGTTTACCATTGCTACCCCATCGCGCTCCATCACAGTGCGGAAACCTGCTAATTCGGTCTCATTTTTCACCGCTTTCATCAGATTGCCAGGTGCTGGTGCTTGTACTATGTGGTTGTCTTTCTGCAATGCTTCAAAAATAGCTTGATTGGTATTAGCTGCCAAAAGTATATTCTGACCTTTTACGGTAGAAAGATAGTCGTAAAATGCGTCGTAGTCGCAGATGGCCACTTGCGCTTTAGCCAAATGCGCTTCTACCTCTGGGGTTAGCTTTGCCTTATCTACGAAAAGGGTCGCCTCTTTATCAGTTAGCGCTATATAGCCCAAAAACACAGGATTATAAGCCACATCGCTACCGCGTAGGTTGAGTGTCCAAGCCACATCGTCGAGAGCGGTAATAAGGTGTAATTGTGTGCGTTTTGCCGCCATAGCCTCTCTGATAGCTTTAAGCTTATCGGCTACCGTTTGTCCAGCCCACTTATCGGGGTGCACAAAAATGTGGTGTAAAGGGTCTTTTTCGCGGTTTGTCCAAATAGTATCGAGCAGTGGCTTGTGTACCAATTTGAGTCCGTTAGCATTTAGGGTAGCTTGTAGCTTTTCCCACGCTACGTGCGAAGTTGCCAAGGCATTAACCGCTACGGTTGCTCCTTGAGGGAGTACTGACACTAACCAATCAGCATAGTCGGGCGTCCCTTCTACCCCATCTTTAAAAAGGTCGATACCTGAGCCTTTTAGCTCTATAGCCGACTGCACGAAGTAGCGCGAGTCTGTCCATAATCCTGCCTTGTCGTCAGTAATCACTACGAAGCCCGCAGAGCCAGTAAATCCTGATAGCCAAGCGCGTTCGAGCCATTCTTTAGGCAAATACTCACTAAGGTGAGGGTCGGCGCTATACACTACGAAAGCACCGATATTGTTTTCTTGCATTTTAGAGCGCAAGAGGGCTAATTTTTCAACTGTATTCATCGTTTATAGTTTTGTAAATTCATCGTTATTTAGTAACCACTGTAGTTAATACTAAAATTTAGGCAATCCAGCCGTTCTTAGCACTTCATTAGCTCGAGCCAATTTTTCAGGGAAAAGTACCTTGCCTGCATATTGATCTAATAAAGGGTCTGGTTCTAAAAGCACATAATGAGGTGTTACCTTTATTACTTTAGGTTTTTTAGGTTGCTCTGGATTCTCTTTTATCTGTTTTTTTTCTACACTCATAATCATTATTTTTTACGTTTTACTACAAACCCTTGATAATCGACAGAAGGATTAAATTCTTCCCACTCTCCATTTAATAAACATCTCAGGTCAAAATCTTCATTAATAGCTGACAAATATTTAACAATATTTATTCTGTATAGTCTTGTTCTTGCAGGAGTACTTCCTTCAGCATATATCCACGCCTCAGGAAAGCGGTCAGTAAAAGAATAAACTGCGGCGACAATAGTAGCAAGTACTTTCTCCATATCACCATTATTAGAAACTACTTTATCATCTATTTCACCTGTGATAGGGTCTTTATCACCAAAAGCCAAATTATAAAAATCTTTCAGATTAGTATACTGAAAGTCTATCATTTTCTGAATACTTCCTTTAGTTCCCACACTTGTAAACTCATATATAAATACGGTTTCACCGGTTCTTATATCATATTTAGGTAAGTTCATTGGTTATGTTAATCTTAATTCATCATTATTTAGCAAACACCGCTAGGGCAATCGTAACGGCTATTGCTAATACTGAGCCTACAATCCCTAATACCCAATAGATAGTTTTGATTTCGGTTCTAAGGGTTTGAAACTGTAGCTCGTAGGCTTCTTTCAACTGCTGCGTCATCATTTTGTTTGCCTCAGTTGATTTTTCTATTGCAAATATTAAATCTTTCATATCGTCATTCATTTTTATTTCTATAATCCGCAATAAGGCATCTCGCTGCTCCTGCGGAATACGTTCTGTTATTTGAGTAAAGTTGGCAATGTCCATTTCAATTCAAAATTTTATATTTATCAAATTGCCCCGCAAAGTTACAATATATTTTTCTAAAAAGCAAAAAAAAACTTTGCTAAAGAATTTCCTTAGCAAAGTTTTTAGCACGGGTGGAGGGATTCGAACCCCCATCAACGGTTTTGGAGACCGCTATTCTACCCTTGAACTACACCCGTATTTTTAAAAAAGTTTTGAGAGAGAAGCCTCTCAAAACTTTTTAATGTTTAATCTATTTATTAACTTAATTAGTCAAGAATTTCAGTTACCTGACCAGCACCTACGGTACGACCACCTTCGCGGATAGCGAAACGAAGACCTACGTTCAATGCAATTGGTTGTAACAATTCTACTTCGATAGTTACGTTATCACCTGGCATAACCATTTCTACACCTGGTTGTAGGTGGATAGTACCTGTTACGTCAGTTGTACGTACGTAGAATTGAGGACGATAGTTGTTGTGGAATGGAGTGTGACGTCCACCTTCTTCTTTAGAAAGGATATACACCTCAGCTTTGAATTTAGCGTGTGGAGTAACAGATCCTGGTTTGCAGATTACCATACCACGTTTGATATCTTTTTTGTCAATACCGCGAAGTAGTAGACCTACGTTGTCACCAGCTTCACCACGGTCAAGGATTTTGCGGAACATTTCAACCCCAGTAATAGTAGAGGTTAATTTATCAGCGCCCATACCGATGATTTCAACAGCTTCACCTGTTTTAGCTACACCAGTTTCGATACGACCAGTAGCAACGGTACCACGACCAGTAATAGTGAAGACGTCTTCGATAGGCATCAAGAATGGTTTATCTACGTCACGAGTTGGAAGTTCGATCCATTTATCTACAGCGTCCATAAGGGCAAGAACGGTATCAACCCATTTCTTTTCGCCGTTAAGAGCACCAAGAGCTGAACCTTGGATGATAGGAGTGTTATCTCCGTCATATTGATATGAGCTCAATAGTTCGCGCATTTCAAGTTCTACAAGCTCTAAAAGCTCTGGGTCATCCACCATATCCACTTTGTTCATAAACACAACGATACGAGGAATACCTACTTGGCGACCTAGAAGGATGTGCTCACGAGTTTGAGGCATAGGCCCGTCAGTTGCAGCAACCACAAGGATTGCACCGTCCATTTGCGCAGCACCAGTAATCATATTCTTTACATAGTCGGCGTGGCCAGGACAGTCTACGTGTGCGTAGTGACGAGTAGCAGTTTGGTACTCTACGTGTGAAGTATTGATGGTAATACCACGTTCTTTTTCTTCTGGAGCGTTATCGATTGAATCGAAGCTACGAACTTCTGAAAGACCAGCATCAGCTAAAACTTTGGTAATAGCAGCTGTTAAAGTTGTTTTACCGTGATCCACGTGTCCAATAGTACCAATATTCAAGTGGGGTTTTGAACGATCAAATGTTTCTTTTGCCATTTTAAATAAATTTTAAATCTTAGTTATATAAATGAGTGTTTGATGTGTGTACAAAGGTAAAATGAGCTGATGACGAGATTTGAACTCGTGACCTCTTCCTTACCAAGGAAGTGCTCTACCCCTGAGCTACATCAGCATACCAAAAAAGAGCGGGAGACGAGGTTCGAACTCGCGACATTCAGCTTGGAAGGCTGACGCTCTACCAACTGAGCTACTCCCGCAAAAAAATATAAATATTATGTACATTTTAGTGGGGAGAACAGGATTCGAACCTGTGAAGGTATAACCAGCAGATTTACAGTCTGCCCTCGTTGGCCGCTTGAGTATCTCCCCTCAATTAACATTTTAAACCTATTAAATAATGAACTTTTCTTGAGCCGGCAGAGGGATTCGAACCCACGACCCCGAGATTACAAATCACGTGCTCTGGCCAACTGAGCTATGCCGGCGGTATAGTACCTTTGTTACAGAGTGCAAAAGTATAACCTTTTTTTTAACTACCAAAATTTTTAGTAGTTTTTTTTATTATTTTTTTTCTATTTATTTACAATCTATTGATTATCAATACCTATCACCTACACCCTAACTGCTAATTCTTAATACTGTTCAAGCACTGCTATGCGCTTTTCTATAGGCGGGTGGGTAGCAAAGAGGGCAAAGAAACCCTCAGCTTTATAATCAATAAAGAGCTCTTTTACCTCATCATTCTGTACCTCCTCAAGGGTAGAGTGCCCTGAAATCTTCCGTAGGGCACTGGCCAGTGCCAATGAATTATGGGTCATCTCTACAGCTCCTGCATCGGCCATATACTCCCTGCTGCGCGAAAGTGCCAACTTGAAGAGTATCGACAGGAAATAAACAACAGCTGCCACAATAATTACTACCACCATTATAAGGGCGCCGCCTCCTTTGTCGTCTTTTCTTCTCGACGAAGAAAATGAGGAGTTGATAACACTGCGGAAAGCTATATCGGCAATAGCGGCAAAGATACCCACAAACACAATAGTAACGATAAGCAAGCGCACATCGCGGTTGCGAATATGGGTAAGCTCGTGGGCTATCACCCCTTCGAGCTCTTCATCAGTAAGTCGGTTGATAATACCTCTGGTAAGGGTAACGGCATACGTTTGCTGATTGATACCCGAAGCAAAGGCGTTGAGTGCGTCTGTTTCGATAATGTAGAGCTTAGGCATCGTCATCCCGACGCTCATACACAAGTTTTCGGTAAGGTTGTACACCCGCATATTGTCGCGCCGCTGTAAGGGCTGAGAGTGGGTAGCGGCTTGTATCATTTGCGTATTGAAAAAATACGAAATAACAAACCATATCGCTACTCCCACCACAACAAGAGGGGCTACCGAAATAAATTCGGCATTTGCCCGTTCGAAGTCTTTTAGAGTGATAAACCACAGCACTATATAGGTGCCCGCTAACAATAGTAGAGGGAAAGCTAACAAATACAAGATTGACTTTGTATTGTTAAGAGCAATTTGCTGTCGAATGCCACGATACTTCATAAAGGCTTCGCTATTTATTTGAACGAAATTTCTGGTGCTTTATCGAGCTGCTGACGCTGTTCGGTGCCTAAATCAAAGAAAGGCTGAACGGTCATCTGTTTGAAACCTGCTACTATATTAGTAGGTATTGACTGAATAGCGGTGTTGAGTTCTTTGGTAGTAGAATTGAAATAACGGCGTACAGAAGCCAATTTGTTTTCGATGTCGGCTATCTCTTGCTGCAAGTGCATAAAGTTGGTGTTAGCTTTCAGGTCGGGATAGGCTTCTACTTGTATGTTGAAAG
>NZ_KN390012.1:29071-29950 GCF_000213295.2 Capnocytophaga sp. oral taxon 329 str. F0087 | reverse complement strand
TCAAGGTCTAATAAAAACTTCTTTCTATCAAGACCTCCTGCATAACCTGTAAGCGTTCCATTAGTACCAATCACACGATGGCAAGGTACTATTATAGAGATACGGTTCTTCGCATTAGCATTAGCTACTGCTCTTACCCCTTTAGGATTGCCTACTGCTATTGCCTGCTCTTTATAAGTACGAGTCTCTCCATAGGGTATTGTTTGTAGTACTCTCCACACTTCTTCCTGAAAAGAAGTACCGATAAGCTCTATAGGAAGCGTAAATTCCTTTCTTTCTTTAGCAAAATATTCGTTCAATTGGTGTGCTAATTCTAAAAGCAATGGCGTATCTTTCTCCTCATCATCAGTAATTTTAAAATGTTGCATTGCTATAGCTTGGTCTATTAGTAATGTTTTGCTATCGAAAAAATCAAGTAAGCAAATAGCCTCATCGGTTGCCATTGCTATCATCTCTCCTATTGGAGTTATAATTTTCTTTTTATATAGTTTCTTCATTAACAGTTTTTCAATAATATCTCATTTCTAACTTATAAAACTCTGCAGTGCCAATTCGTAACTCTTCATACCAAAACCTACTATGCACCCTTTCACTACTGGCGATAGATACGAATGATGTCTAAAAGCCTCACGAGCAAAGGTATTTGATATATGCACCTCTACCACTGGTGTAGATACTGCTTTTACTGCATCTGCTAATGCCACTGAGGTATGTGTATACCCTCCTGCATTAAGTATGATGCCATCATAAGTAAAACCTATCTCGTGTATTTTATCAATAAGCTCCCCTTCACTATTGCTTTGAAAATAATGTAATGTTACTTCTGGGTATTGAGTTTGAAGTACTGCTAAATAATCTTCAAAAGTCTGACTCCCATAT
>NZ_KN390012.1:2710-28642 GCF_000213295.2 Capnocytophaga sp. oral taxon 329 str. F0087 | reverse complement strand
TCCCATATACTTCTGGTTCTCTTTTACCTAAAAGATTGAGATTTGCCCCATTGATAATCATTATTTTTTTCATATCTTATCTTTCTTCTTTATTTATTACCTCTCTCACTTTATTTAAAATTGCCTCTATCGTAATCGTCTCTATTGCTTTATCATACCCTTTAGGATATTTTTTACCATAAACTGAAGTAGGAACAAGAGGAAAACGTGTTCTATCTGCCAAAAGAGCATTCTCCATTGGCTGGGCATACGGATAAAAACCAGCGTATGGATGGGTTACCCCCCAAATAGTAATCGTTGGCACTCCATACATAGCCGATAAATGCGCATTACCGCTATCCATAGCCACCATTACATCTAAGCGCGAAATAAGCTCTAACTCTTGCTTAAAAGAGAGCTTACCTACCATATTCTCAGCATTAGGTAAGCATATTTGCTTTACTTTTTCCTCTTCTTTCTTTCCTCCTCCAAATATATATATTTTACCATTAGGATATTGTACTGAAAGTTGCTGAATCACTTCACACATCTTCTCAAAAGGGTACTGTTTCCCCTCATACGAAGCAAAAGGAGCCACCCCTATATTCACTGTTTCACTTAACATTCTTTGTACTGTTTCACTTATATCGGGAGGTGAAAGCAGATAATCTTCTGTTAGATCTATAGGGAATCCCAAAGTAGCAAACACATCAGCATAACGCTGATAAGAAGGCTTTAGAGGGTGAAATGACTTAAAACGGTAACGAGTAAGTGCCTGTTTTTCTATGCGCCCCTTATTTATTTGGGCAAAAGGTATCCCACTTCCTTTGAAATACAATCTCAAAATATTAGTACGCAATACGTTATGAATATCAGCCACTCCATCTATTCCTTTAGCTTTCAACTCCTTATACAGTCTATAGAGTCCGCATAATCCTGCGTGTTTGCCATTTAGCTCAGGCGAAAACACTTCCAAATTAGGAATATGTGCAAACATAGGAGCAAAGAGTGGACGCGTAACATACGTAATTTTCACCTCTGGATATTGGTCAGCAAATGCAGTTACTATGGGTACACTGATAGCTACATCTCCCATTGCTGACATTCTAAAAATAGCGATATGTTCCATTTTGTTTTGGTATTAAATATTTTATTGTTACTTTTGGCAGCTGAAAGACACCTACTTGTAATCAAAAAACAGGGTTAACTATAGTGCAAATGTAGTAATTATTTTTTAATTTTTATATATTATGAAGCATTTATTTTTAGTTTTTTTTATTGCTCAATGCATCTGGGCGCAAGAGCCAAGTGTTTTTGACTTTTCTAAGAGTCTACGCATCGACTTCAATTTGCTTACCGACGCCCAGCATACTGAAGTACTTTTTCAACAACTGAAGAAAGAACCATATTGGGGTGGCCCCACTCATCAGCTTATTGCACCTAACTGGGGTAGTTTCCGATTGCTGGTATTAGATGGTTCAAAAATCGTCTTTTCAAAAGGTTTTAACTCACTTTCTAACGAGTGGGCTGCTATCGATGAGGCTAAAAACGAAAAACGCCTCTTTTATCACGCTATTCAAATCCCGTTTCCTAAAAAAACGCTAAGGGTACAGATTGATCAACGTGACCGTGAGGGTATTTTTCACCCACTTAGTAGCTGCGAAATACGTCCTGACGATTATTTTATTAAGGTAGAAATGCCTATCAATTACCCTTCAAAAGACCTACTAATAAACGGCTCCCCTTCTGAAAAAGTAGATTTGGTTATTCTTGCAGAAGGTTATACAGCTGCCGAAGCCGATAAGTTTTATGCTGATGCCCAGCGTATGACCGACTATATGTTCACCATTCCTCCTTTCGACAAGCTCAAAAAAGACTTCAACGTACGTGCTATAGCAGTACCTTCTGCTGAAAGTGGCACTGATGTACCAGGTAAAAACATTTACCGAAACACAGCGTTCAATTCTTCTTTTTATACTTTTAATCAGGAGCGTTACCTCACTACCAACAGTCTGAAAGAAATAGCTGATGTAGCGGCTGCAGTACCTTATGACCAACTATATGTATTAGTCAATACCCCTATTTATGGCGGAGGTGGTTTTTACAATCATCTTAATTTAGGCACTGCCGACAACGAACTCTCTGAAAAGGTGTATATACACGAGTTTGGACACGGTTTTGTGGGACTTGCCGATGAGTATTACTACGATTGGGATCCTACTTTTCAGGATATGTACAATCAAAAAATAGAACCGTGGGAAGAAAACATCACCACTTTAGTTGATTTTGGTAGTAAATGGAAAGATATGGTGCAGAAAAATACGCCTATCCCTACCCCTCGTACCAAAAAATACCAAAAAGTAGTAGGTGCTTTTGAAGGAGGAGGCTATACCAGCAAGGGGGTTTATAGCCCTATGCAAGACTGCCGTATGAAGTCTAATGAGCCTAAAGGTTTCTGCCCTGTCTGCGAAAGAGCCATACAGAAAATAGTCAATTTCTACACCAAATAAAAACAGCGTACAAATAAAAAACTTTGCCAAAGTCTTTTACTTCCTTGGCAAAGTTTTTTATTTTTATCTTCTAATCTTTTGGCAAAATGCCTTTACTATTTCTGCCGAAATCCTACCTGCTTCTTCTACAAATTCGTTATACGAAATTGCATTACCTTCGCCTGCCTTGTCTGATATAGCACGAAGCATCACAAAAGGGACTCCTAACAGATAACAAGTTTGAGCTATAGCAGCAGCCTCCATTTCTACCGCTTTAGCTTGCGGAAAAGTATTAGCTATCTGCTGCAAACGTTCAGGTGATGAAATAAAAGCATCACCACTAACTACTTGCCCATAATGCAAGCGATACTGATGTTGTGCTGCTACTTCTT
This sequence comes from Capnocytophaga sp. oral taxon 329 str. F0087, assembly GCF_000213295.2. NCBI lineage: Bacteria > Pseudomonadati > Bacteroidota > Flavobacteriia > Flavobacteriales > Flavobacteriaceae > Capnocytophaga > Capnocytophaga sp. oral taxon 329. The sequence continues at coordinate 25,782 of NZ_KN390012.1, read as the reverse complement.
TCAGTTGTGCTGACCATTGAACATCTGCTATAAAAGCGGGAGGCATCTGCGCCTGCTGCCCTATTTCATAACCAAAAGCCGTTACATCTACATCGTGATGACGTACTTCAGTAGCTAAAATAATATCGTACACTGAAGTATCAGCTAATCCTCCAGCAGTACCTGTATTAATAATAAGTGAGGGGTTATATTTTTCTATTAACAAAGTAGTAGCTACTGCAGCACTCACCTTACCGATACCCGAAAGTAGCACTACTACCTCTGTACCACAGAGTGTCCCCTCATAAAATGCAAAACGCCCTATCTTTGTTTCCTTACAATCTATAATGGCAGCCCTGAGAGTATTAATCTCCAGCTCCATAGCTCCTATAATTCCTATCATTTGATAAATAAATTAAAAAGAGGGACTGTTCAATCTCTAAAGAACAGCCCCTTACTATAAATATGAACTTTATCTATTTCTTATTTTCTACCAATAATGGTTTCATATTTTCAGTTATATATGTTTCTGCCTTATTACCCTCGGCACTATATATTATAAGAGCCTTTATTTCAGGATGTTTAGCTAAAAATTCCTTACTTTTTTCAAGACCTATAAGCATAAACATAGTAGCATACGAATCTGACTCGCGTGCAGATTTGGTAACTACTGTAGCACTAAGCATTTCACTTTCCAAAGGTTTACCTGTTGAAGGGTCGATAATATGCACAAAGCGTCTTCCTGTACCATCTATCCATACACGGCGGAAGTTCTCATCAGTAGAAACAGCCTCATTAGTTAGTTTTAGATTTACTTCAGAATAATTAGAATCCAATTCATAAGGGTCAATCACATTTACTACCCAAGGTTTTCCTTCTACAGTATTTTTACCACTTACTTTTATTTCGCCTGCTACTTTCACCACATAATCATTGATACCCTTTCCTTGCAAATAGTCACCAATTACATCAGCGGTATAGCCTCTTACTACAGACGACAAATCCACTTGAATAGCTGGATGTTCTTTTTTTACATAACCATCAGCCCCTATTTGCACTTTGTCAAATCCCACATATTGTTTTAGGCTATCAATCTCCTGGTCAGTAGGTAGTTTAGAAATAGGTTGTATCATCTCACGACCAAATCCCCATACTTTTATAAGTAACCCCACTGTTGGGTCATACTTTCCTCCACTTTCTTTCCATATCTCACGAGCAGCTGTATATACTTTCTTAAAGTGTTCATCTGCTTTGATAGGCACATATCCCTTATTAATTTTTGAGACAATAGACTCTTCGTTATAAACAGAAAGTGAGTTATCTATAGTCCTCACTATTGAATCAATAGAAGACTTTAAACTAATGGTGTCTGTAGAGATGTATTTAACTCGGTATTCTACAGTTCCAGCTACACCTTCTATTTCTTGATATTTAGGAGTTCCTTTTTTCGAATCACAAGAGAATAGTAGAAGTCCTCCTAAGCACAATGTTAAAATTCTTGTTTTCATATTTGCTTATTATAAAAAATTATTTAGTTTTTTTATTAGTGAATTATTAATTTTTCAAATGATTTCGTCTTATAGGTTGCTTCCTGATGCTTGTCATCACTATACACTAATAGTACTGCTAAATCAGGATGTTTTTCTAAAAAAGCCTTGCTTTTTGCAAGTCCCATCACCATAAACATAGTAGCATATCCATCGGCTAACATTGTTGAGGGGGCTACTACGGTAGCACTTAGCACATCGCTCTGGGTAGCCCTACCTGTTAGTGGGTTGATAGAATGCACGTATTTACGCCCATTGCTATCTGTCCATACTTTTCTATAATTACCAGAGGTTGCCAATCCTTGGTTAGTAAACTGAATAGTAGCGACCAAATCGCGATCATCTAATGGTTTTAACGGATTCTCAACGCCTATTGTCCAAGACTTATCTTCAACTGTATTCTTACCTTTTAAGTACATTTCGCCAGCTATTTCTACTATGTAGTTCTTTATTCCTCTTGCACTTAAATAGTTAGCCACTACATCCGAGGTGTAGCCTTGGGCAATAGCGTTGAAGTCAAAAAGTATTTCAGTATATCGTTTTTTTATAAGATTCTTTTCTGTAATCGCCACTTTATCAAATCCTACATATTTTCTAAGACTATCTATCTTTTTATCAGTAGGAAGGTCTGCTTCGCTTATTTTTTGTTTACCAAATCCCCAAGCATTTACTAATACACCCACTGTAGGGTCAAACAGTCCTTCACTTTCTTGCCATATCTGCTGCGAAGCTTCAAACACTTTTCTAAAATGCTCATCTACCACCACCGTAGTATCTCCCTGATTAATCTTCGAAATAGCCGAATCAGAACGGTAGGTAGACATTGAGCGGTCTATCACTTCAAGTATTGAGTCTATGGCTGGTTTGAGATTTTCATCGCGCTCAGCTATGTACTTGATGTGGTAAGTAGACCCTTGTGCCTCTCCTTCTATTAAGTATACTTTTTCGTTTACAGAAGGTTGGCAGGCCACCATTACCATAGTAAGTATAAACACTAAATATTTCATTGTTTAATCAATATTGTGCGCAAAGATATATTTTTTATTTATTCCCTCCAAATTTTTTGTTAATTATTTTCTAAAAATTAACATTCCTACTTATTATTGTTTTTTACATAGTGGTAAAATTTCTTGCGGTACTATCCGATAGCGTTCTATCTCTTCTGCTGTAAAATGCGTTGAATAGATTATTTCTTCTACCTCAAACCCCACTTGTCGCAACCTATCAAAGTAATCCAACCCGTACACGCGTACGTGGTCGTACTGTCCAAAAATGCGAGTACGCTCAGCAGGGTCGGTGATGGTATCGTCTTCAAAAGTATGTGCCCTATTTATATCTTGGGGTACCTGAAATATTCCCCAGCCTCCTTTTTTCATTACGCGGTACAATTCGCGCATTGCTTGTGCATCATCAGGGATGTGCTCTAACACGTGATTGCAAAATATCACATCAAAACTATTATCTTCAAAAGGCAAAGCACACAAATCGGCTTTTACATCTGCCAAAGGCGAATAAAGATCTGTGGTGATGTAGGTCAGATTTTTCTGGTTTTTAAAGCGCTTATAAAACGCCTGTTCTGGGGCTACGTGTAGCACTTTCAAAGGTTTCGAGAAAAAATCAGTCTCTCGAGTAAGGTACAACCACAGCAAGCGATGCCGCTCTAACGACAAAGTAGAGGGCGAAAGCACATTGGCACGCGGACTACCATAGCCATAAGGCAAAAACTTCCTAAATGTTTTTCCATCAATAGGATCTTCATATTTTTTACCTCTCAAATATAGTGCCAAAAAAGGACGTACCCAATAACTCATTTTTATTAGGTACGGACGTGGTATAGTGTTTAAAATGTATTTAATTACCGACAAATTCTAATAGTTTTTAGTTTAACGATACAAGGTAAGTCCAAAACCTTTCATTTCAGCAGAATAAACAGGGTAACACACCATCTGAACAGAAGATTTTTCTTCAGCTGAAAACCATTTAGAAGTATAGGGCAAAAGCCAATAAGCGGCACGAGTACTAAGGATACCTATTCCTGCTCCTACGCACACATCACCTGCCCAATGGCGATTATTATGCAGACGCATACCTGCTACTACAGCAGAAAGTGCATAGCCGCTAATTCCTATCCATACACTTTCGTCTTTATACTCCTGCCAAAGCATTTCCATTCCTGTAAAAGCTGTAGCTGTATGTCCCGAAGGAAAAGAATTATAGCTACTGTTGTCAGGGCGGCGTATGCGTGTAGTGTATTTTACTCCATTTACCAAAGCTGCCATAATAGCATAAGAGGTAGCACCTACTATCAACCGTTCTTTCACCGTATGTTTGGGTTTAACGCCAAAATTGCTAAGCGCAAAAGTAGTTGTTATAGGGGCATATTGCAGGTAATCATCAAAACGGTGTTTCTGTCCTCCCGAAAATCTATAAGCGTGTCTTTGCACATACCTATTAATATAGGTAGCATTAGAAATAAGTCCTAATGATATAAGCGATGCAGGTAGCAATACTTGCTGTACACTTGGTTTTTCAGTTGTCAATAGCGAAGAGGGTAAAGCTATCGACAGACTATCGTTTTGTGCCTTTACTGAAGAGATGAGAATAAAGCAAAATGCTATAATAAAAAACAATACTTTCATTGGCTATCAATCATTTTACTACCAGAAATAGTACAAAAGTACTGAACCTACTATTATACGATAGATACCCCACACTTTAAAACCAAACTTAGTAAGTATATGTATAAAAAACTTCACTGCTATCATCGCCACTACAAAGGCTACCACATTGCCTATAATAAACAACCAAAAAGACTGGTCGCTTGCCATAATAAGCTCATAACCTTTTTGTTGTACCGTACCTTCAGCACCCCATTTTTTTAAGAAAAGCGAATAAACGGTTACAGCTAACATTGTCGGAACAGCCAAGAAAAAAGAGAACTCAGCAGCAGCCTTGCGCGAAAGCCCTTGGGTCATACCCCCAATGATAGAAGCTGCAGAGCGCGAAGTACCAGGCATCATCGCCAAGCATTGCCAAAAGCCTATTATAACTGCTTTCTTTACTGAAATCTCTTTTTCGTTATCAATAACAGGATTTTTAAACCATTTATCTACAAATATTAGAATAATCCCCCCTATAATAAGCACAATAGATATTACTTTTTGATTGCCCAATACCGCTTCTATCTTATCATCAAAAAGTTTTCCTAATATCAAGGCTGGCACTACTGCACAAGCTAACTTAATATAAAAATTGAAGTTAGAAAAGTCAAAGAATTTGCGCCAATATAGCACTACTATCGATAAGATAGCCCCAAACTGTATAGATACCTGAAACATTTTCAGATATTCATCTTCAGGCATTCCCATCAAGCTGGCGGTAAAGCCCATATGGGCTGTTGATGAAATAGGAAGGTACTCAGTAAGTCCCTCTACTATAGCGATAATAATAGCTTGTAGTGTATTCATTATTTATTTTCTTCTTTTTGAGTTTCTTTTTTAGTAGGGTTGAGCAATATAGCGTATATTTCTATGGCAAAGCCCAAAAGCACTAAAGCGGGTGCTAAGTGAATACGTCTAAAGTCAAAAATTGACGCATCAAACACTGCAGGATTATCGCTACCACCTCCACTCATCAGCAAAAAGCCTAGCGTTATAACAGCTAAGCCTATCGCCATAAAAATATAATTTTTCTCTTCAAAAATAAGGGTTGAATGATGTTTCATTATAATTGTATTTTTTCAATTTTGAATTATTCGCTAATTAGTAATACAAATCATTGGTGTTTAGGTTTAAAAAACGCTGAGTAGCAAAAAAAGTACTACCCCAACTGATAAGAATACCTATCAGCAATACACCTACAAATACTATCAATAGTACACTACTGTCTATCAGCACTCCAAACTCAGGATACGATCTAACAATAGCCAAAAGAGAAAGATAGAAAAAGCTCATTGCTATTAAGGCACTTAATATCCCTAAGCGTACATTAGTGCGTATAAACGGACGACGTATAAACCCACGCGTAGCCCCTACTAACTGCATTGTCTTGATAATAAAACGCTTAGAGTAAATAGAAAGCCTAATTGACGCATTGATGAGCAACACCGACACAAAGGTAAAAAGGGCACTAAAAACTAAAGTGATTAACCCTATTCTATTCACATTATCGTGAATGAGTGCTACCAATGATTGATCGTATATTACTTCGGACACAAACGAATTTTGCTCTAATTCGTGTTTAATTTCTTGCATTTTATCAGGCTCTGCAAACTCAGCTTTCAGACTGAGGTCTATAGCATTTCGCAGCGGATTGGTGCCAATAAAAGTAACAAAATCCTCTCCTATATCCTTACTAAACTTCTCTGCTGCCTCATCTTTCGATATAAACTTCAGCTCTTTTACATAATCAGCTACTGATAGCGTTTTCTGCAGTTGGGTAATATCAGCTGCTTTAGCATTATCCTTTATTTGCACAGTTACTGTTACCTGCTCTTTGAAATGGTCAGCTATTTTTTTAGTACTGAGTACCAAAAAACCAAAGAAAGCCAACAAAAACAACACCAAGGTAATACTTACGATAACCGAAAAATAAGAGGTGAGTAGTCTTCTTCTGTTAAATGAATCTATCGAACGCGACATTATAATAAGTTTAATAACGGGGCAAAATTACAAAATAATTACAAATGACAAATGATAAAGCACAAATTTTTTCCCCGTTTCAATCAGGAGAGGAGGAGGTTGACGAAACGAGGAAAAAATAAATATGAATAATAATCTATGAGTTCTTTTCTGTTTTGCGGCGTTTTTTCTCAGCACTTAGCAGTGTAAGCTCGCGTCCTGTTTGTCCTGCCACTGAAGTATTTTCTTCAGCACGGCGTATCAAGTAAGGCATTACCTCGCGCACAGGACCGAAAGGCAAGTATTTAGCCACATTATACCCCTCTTTTGAGGCATTGAAGCTAATATGGTCGCTCATACCATACAATTGGGCTATCCAAACACGTTTATCGTCTTTAGCAAGTCCTTTTTTAGCCATTAAGTCCATAATAAGAGCAGCACTTTCTTCGTTATGAGTACCTGCAAAAAGTGCAATACGGTCGATATGCTCTATAATATAGGTAACAACTGCATTATAATTATCATCAGTAGCCTGTTTGCTAGCACATATAGGGGTAGGATAGCCTTGTTCAGCAGCGCGTTCGTTTTCTTTTTCCATATACGCTCCACGCACTACCTTCACCCCAATATAGAAACCATCAGCTACTGAACGCTCATAAAGTCCTTTTAGGTAAGGCAGACGGTCGTGGCGATACATTTGTAGCGTGTTGTATACAATAGCTTCTTCCTTGTTATACTTGCGCATCATCTCTTCCACCAAGTCATCAGCGGCAGTCTGCATCCAGCTCTCTTCAGCATCTACTAAAATAGGGAGTTTATACTCATAGGCTTTCTTACAAGCAGCATCAAAGCGCTGCTTTATCTTTTCCCATTCTTTTTCTTCATCAGCGGTTAAGCTCTTGCCTTCAGTAATTTTTTGGAAAATAGCAAAACGCCCAAATCCTGTAGGTTTAAAAACTACGATAGGGATACCATCATTGCGGTGTTGGTTACCAAAATCAATGGTTTCCATCGTTTTCTGAAAGGTAGCTTCAAGAGAGGCTTCATCATCTTTCCCTTCTACCGAATAGTCAAGCACAGACCCCACCCCTTTGTTATGCATTTTTTGGATAACAGGTAGGCAGTCTTGCTCCGAAACGCCCCCACAAAATTGGTTAAACACCGTACTGCGAATCATTCCTTCTACAGGTAGACGGAGCTTTAGCGAAAAATTGGTAAGAGCAGTACCCATATTGATAAGGGCATTGTTACCGATGAGTTTAAAGAGCCAATAAGCCCAATTTAACTCTGATTGGCTTTTGAGTTCAAAAGCGGTCTTAGTGTCAGAAAAGCGATTTTCCATAATTGTCAATTATCAATTGTTAACTATTAATTGTTAATGTGAGGCAAAGATATCATTTATTTTTTTAACAAACAAATTTTTCTTTAATTATTTTTCCTTACCATATCTGTCGTTCAACATTAACAATCAACACTAACTATTAGCTATGTATTGCTCTGTTCTCGGTAGCAGCAAGAGCGGCTTCTTTTACAGCTTCAGTAAAAGTTGGGTGTGCGTGACTGATGCGCGCTATATCTTCAGCACTGGCTTTAAACTCCATTGCAGTTACAGCTTCGGCTATCATATCGGCAGCTCGCGCTCCTATAATATGTACCCCTAATACCTCATCGGTCTTAGTATCAGCTAATATTTTCACAAAACCATCAGTATCCATACTAGCACGAGCACGACCCAAAGCACGGAATGCAAATTGTCCTACTTTATAAGTTACTCCTTCAGCTTTTAGTTGCTCTTCGCTCTTGCCTACTGAAGCTACTTCTGGCCAAGTGTAAACAACGCCTGGTATAAGATTGTAATCAATATGAGGCTTTTGCCCTGCCAACTGTTCTACTACCAATACCCCTTCTTCTTCAGCTTTATGCGCCAACATAGCGCCGCGCACCACATCGCCTATAGCATAGATATTAGGTATATTAGTCTGCAAATGGTCATTTACCACTACCCTACCCCTATCATCTTTGTGTACGCCAGCTGCTTCGAGGTTAAGACCTTCGGTATAAGGACGGCGACCTACAGCTACTAAACAGTAATCGCCTTGCAGGCTGAGTTCTTCGCCCTTAGGAGTAGTTGCTTTTACTGTTACCGTAGCTCCTTCACGGGTTACTTCTTTCACTTGGTGACCGGTATAAAAATCAAAACCTTGCTTTTTGAGTACTTTAGTAAGTTCTCGCCCTAAACCTCTGTCCATTGTAGGGATAATACTATCGGTATACTCTACTACTGATACTTTTGCCCCTAAACGACTATATACTTGTCCTAATTCTAAGCCTATCACTCCCCCTCCTATCACTATTAGATGTTTAGGAACTTCTTTTAGTTTAAGTGCCTCGGTAGAGGTAATCACACGCTCTTTATCGAGAGAGATAAAAGGTAAAGAGGCAGGTTTAGAGCCTGTAGCTATAATAGTATATTTAGCTTCGATAAGCTGTTCGGTAGCATCGGTTGCTGTAATCTTTATTTGGGTAGGCGACACAAAAGAGCCTACTCCTGTAAAGACTTCTACCTTATTTTTGTCCATCAAGAATTTCACACCTGCACAAGTTTGCTCTACCACAGCCGCCTTGCGTGCTATCATTTTCTCTAAGTTGAGGGTTACCTCGCCAGAGAGTTCAATACCGTGTGCGTCTAAATGCTTAAGGGTATCTTCGTAGTGATGAGAAGAATCTAACAAGGCTTTAGAAGGTATACAGCCTACATTAAGGCAAGTGCCGCCTAAAGTGTTATATTTTTCTACAAGGGCCGTTTTAAATCCTAATTGCCCTGCGCGTATAGCAGCCACATAGCCGCCTGGACCTGAACCGATGATAACGATGTCGTAGGTTTTCATACTATATTGGTTTTTTAGATTTTTTTATTTTCACCGCAAAGTTAAATAAATAATCTGAATACACAAAATAAAGTAAATAAAAAAAAGCTGCCTTATCACTAAGACAGCCTTTTCACTATGCAAATAAAGTTAAACTTTTACTTTTTATGCTCTTCTTTGTTATCAGAGCTCACCGATTCATCTTTTACAGTATCGTAAATGATTGGTGCTGCCACAAAGATAGATGAGTAAGTACCTACAAATACACCTATAATCATAGCGAACATAAAGCCTCTAAGGGTTTCACCACCAAAGATAAAGATGGTTACCAATACGGCTAAAGTAGTAAATGAGGTGTTCAAGGTACGGCTAAGAGTAGTATTAAGGGCGTGGTTAATCTTTTCGCGAGACCAATGTGGCTGACGCATTACCTCCCTAATACGGTCGTAGATAATCACCGTGTCGTTAAGCGAGTAACCTACTACTGTAAGAATAGCCGCTATAAACGCTTGGTCGATTTCCATATTAAATGGCATTATGCTGTAGGTTAGCGAGTAAATACCCAATACCAATAGCACGTCGTGAGCTGATGATACTATCGCACCCATAGAGAACTGCCATTTACGGAAACGGAAGAGGATATACAAGCCTATCACTATAAGTGAACCTATTACTGACCAGAAGGCACTACTCTTAATATCTTCTGCTATGGTAGGCCCTACTTTCATTGACTGCATAATACCGACCTTATCAGTAGAGGAAGCTTGTGCAAAACTTTCATAAGAAAGCCCTTGTGGTAAGAAAGATTGTAAGCCTTTGTAAAGGAGTTGTTGTACCTCGTTATCTACTTCAGTACTTTCTTCTTGTACTTTATATTTAGTAGAGATTTTCACTTGGTTAGGAGCCCCAAAAGTCTTCACCTCTACATTACCTAAATCCTTTTTCAACGCTTCGGCTACTTGGGTAGGTACTACTTCTTTTTCAAAACGCACTTGGTAAGTACGTCCTCCTACGAAGTCGATACCTTGGTCAAGACCACGAGTGAAAAGCGAAATAATTCCTATTACAGAAAGAGCAATAGAGATAACATAACCCACTTTGCGGTTGCCTATAAAGTTCAAATTAACATTCTTGAACCAGTTTTTAGTAACAGAAGTTACAAAAGTAAGTGGGTGACGTTTTTCTACGCTATAGTCTATAAGAAGACGAGTAATAAAGATAGCGGTAAAGAGCGTAGTAAGAATACCGATGAGCAAGGTAGTTGCAAAACCTTGAATAGGGCCACTACCGAAGAACAAAAGTATCAACGCTGTCAGACCTGTAGTGATATTAGAGTCTAAGATAGACGATAAAGCGTGCTTAAAGCCATCAACTACCGCTTGGTCAGTACTTTTACCTTTAGCTAATTCTTCCTTCGAGCGCTCAAAGATAAGTACGTTAGCATCGACCGCCATACCTATAGTAAGCACGATACCCGCAATACCCGGTAAGGTAAGCACTGCCCCTATACTTGATAGCACTCCAAAGATAAGGAGAATATTCACCAATAAAGCTATATCAGCATAAATACCCGCACGACCGTAGTAGAACACCATCCAAGCGAAGATAAAGATAGTAGCAATAAGGAATGAGTTCATACCGCTGTCGATAGCCTCTTGCCCTAATGAAGGTCCTACCACTTCAGACTGTACGATGTCAGCCCCTGCAGGCAACTTACCAGCACGAAGTACGTTAGCAAGGTCGATAGCCTCATTAAGAGTGAAGTTACCGGTAATTTCAGAACGACCTCCTGAAATAGCACCTGTGGTTACCCCTGGTGCTGAATACACTATATTATCAAGTACAATGGCTATATTGCCGCGTTCAGTAAAGGCTTTGCCAGTAAGGGCTTCCCATATACGAGCTCCTTTACCGTCCATTTGCATTGATACTGATGGTTGGTTGCGCATATCATACCCTTGGTCTGCTTGGGTAATCACGTTACCAGTAAGGGCAGGAGTGTTATCGCGGTTGCCTTTGAGCGCATACAACTCAATCATAGAAGTTTTCTTGTCTGGTTTGCCCCATACGAATTTCACATATTGCAAATCAGCAGGTAGCAAACGTTTAGCTTCTGGTGAATGCAAGTAGCTATTCACCTGCATTGTATCTTTAAGATTTGCTGTTAAAAGTACAGGACTTTCGTAACGAACAGGGCTAGCCAAATCGAAAAGAGGATTAATAGTGCCTTTAGCAGGTACTGAATCTTTCTTCACATCAGTAAGAAGAGAGTCGATAGTGCTACCTGTTTGTGTATTAACCGCTAAAGTATCTTTAGTAGAAGTAGTTTTAGCTACTTTAGTAGTTTTGAGTTGCTCGTTAAGAGCTTCTAAGTAAGGATATACATCTCCGTTCTTATAAGTTTCCCAAAATTCGAGTTGAGCAGTACTTTGTAAAAGGGCTTTTACACGGTCGATATCTTTAGCTCCAGGAAGCTCGATAAGTATACGACCAGAGGCACCCAAGCGTTGGATATTAGGCTGAGAAACCCCAAATTTGTCGATACGTTTGCGCAATACCTCGAAAGCTGACACGATAGACTCATCAACTTTGCGACGGATAATAGGGCGCACCTCGCTATCAGACATTTGGAAGTTGATTTGGTCACTAAGGGTTTTATTAGCAAACACATCAGGTGAAGCTAATTTACCACCGTTTTTAGCGTAAGCTTCGAAGAACAAATCCAAGTAGGTTTTGTCGGTTTTGCGCAGCTGAACATCCGCTTCGGCTAATGATTTGTTAAAAATGGGGTCTTTAGAATTGTTAGCCAACCCTCTAAGGATATCTTTTACTGAAATCTGTAGGATAACGTTGATACCCCCTTTGAGGTCGAGCCCACGGTTGAGCTCTTTCTCTTTAACTTCAGCAAAAGTGAACTTAGCTATACCGATGTTATACACATCTTGCCCCAACATTGAGTCTAAATACTTTGCTTCGACTGCTTCGCGCTTAGCGATATAATCGGGCTGAGTATTAGACACTTTAGCCGCAGCAAACGCTTTGGCTTCGTCTTCCACTCTACCTGCCACATACGTAAATGAAAGCTGGTAAATACTTACCAACCCAAATAGTAGGGCAAATAGTTTAATAAGTCCTTTGTTTTGCATTTTTTTAAATGAATTACTTAACTTTTTATCTTCAAACGGCAAAGGTACATATTTTACACTAAATACAAAATATTTCTTAAAAAAAATTAGTGTCTTTTTTTTGTAAGTATTATAAATCAGACAATTAGATAATTAGCAAATTTGTAAATTAGCAAATTAGTAAATTCGCAAGGTTTTGCGGTTTTTATTGTTAATTTGACAAAGGCGTTTCTTCAGTGTGTCTATATTCAAGCTATATTCATTGTATATTCAACCTATAGCCAAGCTATCATTGCCGATTTGTCAATTTGTCAATTTGGCGATTTGGTGATTTGCCGATTTGTAAATTTGCGAAGAATTCTTGCTTATTCAAAAATTATTCGTATATTTGTGCGATTTTTATAAAAACTAAAAACTAATATTATTATGGCAAAAGCAGGAAATGTATTATTAGGGCTTGCAGCAGGTTTAGCTGTAGGCGTAGCTGTTGGTGTATTATTTGCACCCGACAAAGGTGAAGAAACCCGTAAAAAAATAAAAGACGGGGTGAGTGATAAGGCTGATAAGCTAAAACGCAAATTGGAAAAACTAACCCAAGAAGTTAGAGAAAAATCAGGAGAGGTAAAGGAAAACTTAGAAGAAAAAGTAGAAAACTTACTTTCTAAATCGAGCTATAAAGCTGACGATGTAATTACTTTCCTTGAAAAGAAATTGGCTGCCCTTAAGGAAGCTAACGCTAAGTTGCAGAAATAAGCTATTATGTCGTTTCACTCGATAAAAGAATCATTTAAGGAAGTTCCTACAAAAGCAACTGATGCTCTTGATGCGCAAGTGGCCTATTATAAGCTATTCCTTTTTAGGTTTATAGCCCAATCATCTACAGGCTTAATAACTTTTTTTATAGTAGCTTTTGCGTGTTTGTTGATGCTATTCTTCATATCGATTGCTGCAGCTTATGCAGTAGGTGAGGCTGTAGATAGCATAGCGTGGGGCTTTGTTATTGTAGGGACTTTCTATATAATAGTAGCTGCGGGAGCTTTCTTCTTCCGCAGGGTACTTATTGTGAAACCTTTGCTAAGGAAACTGTCGGAAATTTACTTTAAAGCAGCACCTGATGATGATGAAGAATAAAATATACGAATCATTCGAGGCAATTGATAATGACCTAAAAATACTGAAACTCGAAAAAGATATTCACGCCCTTAAACTATCGCGTCAGCTTTCTGTTTGCAAAGAAGAGATGACGGTAAGCAACCTGTTAGCGGGCACGTGGTTTTCTATCTTTTCTCCTAAAAAAAGATGGCTCAGTTTAGTGATGGAATACGCCCTATTTTTCCTATTTAGAAAAAGATGAGTAATAGTATTGTAAAGAACCTCGATTGGGTGTCGGTGATATTGTACCTATTATTGGTAAGTTGCGGGTGGATAGCTATTTTTTCAACTACTTATAGCGACCTGAAAGCTAGTTCTATATTCGACCTCAATCAGTTCTACGGAAAGCAGTTGCTTTTTATTGCCCTTAGCTTCTTGCTTATCCTCTTTATCTTGGCTATAGATAGCAAGTTGTACATTAATCTGGCAGTAACTTTTTACTTGATAGCCATTGTATTGCTGGCGGGACTGTTCGTCTTTGGAAAAGAGACGAATGGGGCGCGGGCGTGGTATGCTATTGGCAGCATCACGGTGCAGCCGAGCGAGTTTGCCAAAGTAGCTACTGCTTTGGCTTTTTCGCGTTATGTGAGCGACATTCACACCGATGTGCGGCGCATACCTGACTTACTACGCGCCATAGCTATTATTTGTGTACCTTCTTTTCTTATCTTGCTACAGCCCGACGTAGGGAGTTTATTGGTATTCTTCTCGCTACTGTTTGTACTTTTTCGCGAAGGAATGCCCTCTGCGCTCTTATTCTACCTATTTTTAGCAGGGGTAGTATTTGTTTCCTCCTTAAAATTCGGCACTCCACTTACTCTGTTAGCCTCTGCCTTATGCATTGGCTTCTACGTTTTTTGGCATAAACGCCGTACCAATCGTATACCCTTTGCCAATTTGTTCATACTCAGTGGCATCTGTTTAGTAACAGCTTTGGCTACCCACCCTGCCTATGAGAATGTGCTAAAGCAGCACCACCGCAACCGTCTAAGCCTATGGTTGCGCTTAGAAACTGACCCTCAGAAAATAGCCGCAATGAAACGCGACTTTGCCTACAATACGAATATGGCTGAATCGGCTATTACCTCGGGAGGTACTTTGGGCAAAGGTTTTTTACAAGGCACGCGCACCAAAGGTAGCTTTATACCCGAGCAACACACCGACTATATATTCACCACCATTGGCGAAGAATGGGGCTTTGCGGGTACTACGTTAGTGGTTGTCCTTTTTGCGTTACTCCTTCTGCGGTTGCTACAGTTAGCCGAACGACAGAAAACCAAATTTAACCGCGTCTATGGCTATTGCGTAGTGTCGATACTCTTTGTACACTTCTGCATCAATATAGGTATGGTTATCAGTCTTATCCCTACTATAGGTATCCCCCTACCCTTCTTTAGTTATGGAGGTTCAGGGCTATGGGCTTTCACTATATTGCTGTTTATCTTCCTCCGTTTAGATGCGAGGTAATGAGTCAATTTGCCGATTTGCCAATTTGTCGATTTGCCAATTTGTCGATTTGCCAATTTGTCGATTTGCTAATTGTCGATTTACTAATTTGCTAATTTAATTATTATGTACAAAGAAAAATTAGAGACCGCTACACAATTATATAAGCAGTACCACCAACAGTACAATGCCGTTGCTTTTGCAAGGTTGATAGACCTATTATTTGCAATAGCTATTGGCTACAAGGCTATAAACGAAAGTTCGTGGCTATGGGGCTTTTTAGCAGCTGTGATGATAGTGCTTTTCTTCTTACTTATTGGCAAACACAAACAAATAGCGGTAAAAAGACGCATTGCTAAGGCAAAAATAGCCATCAATGAGCGCGAAATAGCCTTTATAGAACAAGGCATCTACCCTGCTGACAATGGCAAAGATTTTGAACCTGCCCAGCACCCTTACGCCTACGACTTAGATGTATTGGGCGAAAAATCATTGTATCACTACCTCAACCGTACCCATACTTACTTAGGACGCAAACGCTTAGCCGAACAGCTATTGTACCCCAAAGATACTGCCATACTCGCCCACCAAGAGGCAATTAAAGCTCTAACCCCTCAATTAGCTTGGCGACAAACTTTTATGGCACACGCTGAACAGATAGACGACAGTCCTTCTTTCTACGACCGATTGCAGCAATGGGCAGCAACCCCTACCCCACCAATGGGCAAATTTACGCGTGTTTTTACAGTGATTTCACCTATAGTCTTCACTCTTTCGGCAATTTTAGGCTATATATACGACTACGAAGTGTTAAAAAGCATCGCTAAACTACTACTCACTATAAATTTATCGGTATTTTTCTTCTACATCAGCAAAATAAACAAAGAAAAACTCGGTTTTGAACGCACTTATGCTATGCTTTATGCTTTCAAATCGTGTATATCTTTAATAGAAGAGCGTTTCCCAGAGAAAAACCTGCAAACTAGCAAACCTATAGCACAACTTTCGCGCTTATTAGACGATTTAGATAGTGTAAGCAACATATTGGTCTCTATTCCGCTCAACGCTTTCAGCTTTTACCACCTACATCGTTATAGAGCTTTACAAACGTGGAAAGCCACCTACAGCAAAGAGGTATTGCCATGGCTCGAAACTGTAGCTGACACAGAAGTGCTGTGTAGTTTTGCTAATTTTGCTTACAACTATCCTCACCTTGTATATCCTACCCTAAATGAAGCTTATCGGATAGCTTTTGAAGCCGTAGGCCACCCTCTTATACACGAAAAAGAGCGTGTAACTAATGATATAGTGTTAGATGAAGCACATTTTGTACTCCTAACAGGCTCGAATATGTCGGGTAAGAGCACTTTTTTGCGTACATTGGGTATAAATATGCTACTTACACAGCTTGGATTACCCGTTTGTGCTAAAAAAGCTGATGTACACCCACTGCCACTATTAGTATCAATGCGGTTATCAGACTCATTAAGCGATGGTAAGTCGTATTTCTTTGCTGAGATAAATCGTATAGAGCAAATTATGGCAGCTCTAAAACGCGAACGCTGTATGGTATTATTAGATGAGATACTACGCGGTACTAACTCTGAAGACAAGCAGTACGGTACTATAAAAATCATTGAGCGACTACTATCGCTAAAGGCGATAGGCATTGTTGCCACTCACGATATTGAGGTATGTCGCCTGAGCGAACAGTACCCCGACCGCTTAGTAAACAAATGCTTTGAGTCAGACATCAGCGAAGGGGTATTGCACTTTGACTATAAACTACGCGAAGGTACCTGCCAAAACAGAAACGCTACGTTCTTAATGCGTGAAAGAGGAATCATTGCATAACGAGAGGTAAAACGCTTAAATTTTGCTAATTCGCAATAGTTTTATATCTTTGCAAAACATTGACCACTAACTATTAATAATTTATTCACTAAAAATCATTATTTCTATGAAATGGGAAGGAAGAAGACAGAGTAGCAATGTAGACGACCGACGCGGTATTAGCGGTAAGGGAGGTCTGTTGGCAGGCGGTGGTATCGTGGGTATCATCGTAGTTTTACTGCAGCTTTTTGGCGGCGAAACAGGGCAACAAGTTGCTTCAGTGGTCAATCAGGTAGCTGGTGGCAACCAAACTCAGCAAACAGAACGCGTAGAGCTAACTGCTGAGCAGAAGAAAATCGGTGAATTTACCGCTACTGTGCTTGCCGATACTGAAGATGTATGGGAAAAAGTCTTTGCCAAAAACAGACTTGGAGCGTATGAAAAGCCTACCTTAGTACTCTTTACTGCTAGTGTAAATACAGGTTGCGGACAAGCCTCATCGTCTGTAGGGCCTTTTTACTGTCCGGCAGACCATAAGTTATATATGGATATGGATTTCTTTGAGGAACTGAAAACGCGCTTTGGAGCCAAAGGTGGTGACTTTGCTATTGCCTATGTAATGGCTCACGAGGTAGGACACCATATACAAACGCTTTTAGGCACCTCGCAACAAGTAAGAAGACAACAGCAGGGACTTAGCCAAGCAGCCGCTAACAGGTGGTCGGTAGCCCAAGAGTTACAAGCCGACTTCTATGCAGGGGTATGGGCTCACCATAACCAGAAGTATTTAGATGTAGATGATATTGATGAGGCTCTAAGTGCTGCTAATGCTGTTGGCGATGACGCTATTCAGAAACGTATGCAAGGGCACGTAGTACCCGATTCATTTACACACGGTACTTCTGAGCAACGCAAATACTGGTTTACTAAAGGATACAAAACTGGTGATATTAACGAAGGTAATATCAAAACTATCTATGAACAAACAAATAATCGTTAAGGATTTAGGTCATAAAGACTATAAAGAAACTTGGGACTACCAAGAAAGCCTCTTTGAAGAAATAGTTGAGCTGAAACGCAAGAATAGGGCTGAAAACACTGACCTCCCTACTCCTAATTACTTTCTTTTTGTAGAGCATCCACACGTATATACGCTTGGCAAAAGTGGTCATATAGAGAATTTGCTAATTGATGAGGCTGCTTTAGCTAAAAAAGGGGCTTCTTTTTATAAGATAAACCGCGGAGGCGATATTACTTATCACGGGCCTGGACAGATAGTAGGTTATCCTATTATAGACCTAGAAAACTTCTTTACGGATATTCACAAGTATTTGCGTTCGCTAGAAGAGGTAATCATCAGAACCTTAGCCGACTATGGCATAAAGGGAGAACGTAGTGAAGGAGAGACTGGTGTATGGTTAGATGTAGGAACGCCTTTTGCTCGCAAAATATGTGCAATGGGGGTACGCGCCTCGCGATGGGTAACAATGCACGGATTTGCTCTGAATGTCAATACTGATTTAGGTTATTTTGATAATATTATCCCTTGTGGGATACGGGGTAAGGCAGTAACCTCACTCAATGTAGAGTTATCAAAAGAAAAGGTAGATACTGAAGAAGTAAAGAGATATATACTAAAGCATTTCGAAGAGATTTTTGAAGTTACCATAAAGAAATAAACACTAAAAAAGGCTGTCAGTAAGAATATTGACAGCCTTTTTTGTATCAAATAAATATCTAAAAATCACCGTAATTTACTTGAAAACAGGGTAAATGTAGGTCTTTGCGCCACATATCTACTACTTGATTGCGGTCGTCTAAGAGGAAGTTTATAAAGTACTTCCCTTGTATTTCCTGCTCAAAAAGTTCACGCTTGATGATGTTATCTTTGCGGAAATCATTAGTTGTGCGCATCAGTAGGAGGTCATAATCTATCTGGTGTTTAGCAAGAAAGCGCAAGGTGGGTTCGCGGTATTTATCTTCGCGCCCAGAAAGGAGAATTACCTTATAGCCCTGTGCTTTAGCCATTTGCAATACAGAGGCTACCGGAGCATTGAGCAAATCGTTATCGCAAGTAGCTGCATTATAAGGGTCGCGACCATTGAGCAAAGAGAGCGTGCCGTCTAAATCGCAGATAACCGCCTTAGGCAATGACTCGTCTTGAGTGATATATACCGCTTCTGGTGCTTTTACCTTCTGAGGAATAGGCTCAAAATTAAACTTTTCTAAAGTATGATGCAGATTGCTAACATTCTTCTCGATAACCCCTTTGGGGATAAACTTACCTGTTTCGGCAAAACGTTTGTCGCAACGTTTTACGAGCTCTTCTACAGGGACATCAAATACTTTAAAAGAAATATCAGCATACTCAGTATAAGCGTTTACCATATCTTGAATAGTGCGCAGCGAGGTATTAGTAGCATCAATAAGCACATTGGTATCGCTCTTAAGCAAGGCTAAAACAGAGGCATCGACCATCTTGCTGATGCGCTCTTCGTAAAAAGGTATCATCAGGGAATCGCCAAACTGCATTAAGCGAAAGTCATCACGGTTTACGCGTACCCAATTGTCTTCGGTACGCAAAAAATAACGTGCAAAGGTGGATTTGCCTGAACCAGGTGCCCCCACCAATATAAGTAATTTGCTCATAATCTGCTATCTAATTGATTTTCTATCTCCTCGCCCAAAATACGGTCAAGTACTAAGTTCTTAAATTCATAATTTTCTTCGTGTATATCGGCATAGGGCGTTTGCAATAATTTGGCATTGATAGCCCAGTCGTTTATAGAACACTTCAGTTTTCCTTTGATATTGCGTTTGTTTATCTGCTCTTGTAGTCGGTCTTGGAAATCAACTCCATAGATAAGGGTTAGGTAATCGTTATTGCGCACCTTGAAAGCGGGTGGCATAGCTGGTAAGAAAGCCTTACGCGGCTTTATAACTACCCCTTCTTCTTCATTGGCATTCATCTTATCTACCCAAGCACGAATTTCAGGATATTTAGCTTCAAAATCGGCTTCATCAGCAAAGGTGTAATGGAGAAACTCATCGTCATTAATCTGCTGAAAGCTGAGATTATCATTGACAAATACCTCCGTACCATCGTCTTTTATTTCCTTTAGGATATTAAACGGCTTGAAGTAAATAGGAGCCTCTTTGCCGAAAATATCTAATTCCTTCTTAAACAAGCTGATATTCTTAACATAATTGGGCAAATCGAGGAGCTTCATATCGCGTACTGATTGGTATTGACGAATGATATGATTAGGGTATTTATCTTTTAGTTCCTTACCTGATAGGGCTTTAGCATCGGCTACAAAAGCCTTATACTCAGGTTTCTGGCGTATTTGGGTTATCTTGGCATATAGGTCTGACTGTTGCAAATAGTCGGCGTGTATCTGGTGCGAGATGTAGTAAGCCGAGAACTCGTTGGCAATAAGTCCCTTACCCAAAGCAGACCAAGGCATCAGCTCGGACTGTATGATACGGATAGCGGTATCGCTCCAGCTAAAACGAGCGTGCAAATCGGTAAGGGCTGCAAGCCACTGAGTGCGATTTAAATGGTTGATTTTATAGCCATTACGGCTAACTAAATAACTATCGGTCAGCTCTTTATGCAAGTATATATCGCAATAAGAGCCCATATATTTCTTTTGTACCAAAAGTTCGTTTACCCCTCTATCTACAAACCATCGCAGTCCCTCGTAGAGACTCTCTATTTGGTTGCGCTCTACCGACTTAGGGGCAGGTGAGATAGTGGGTGAAAAGGCATTGATTTTGTTTTTGCAAAACCAATCGATGCGTTTTTTGATAATTGCTTTATCGTCCATTTTAGTTATTTTGATGGCAAAGATAACAATTTTTAAGAGGATATGCAAAATTAGCAGTATTAGTTAAAAATAAATAATAAAAAGGGCTGTCCGGCAAGAAGATTTGTGTGGACAGCCCTTTTCAGAATTAATTAGCTATATGGGTATTTTTAACCTATGATAAATTATCGTTTTTCTCTAAGAGACCAACCGGTTTTCAGACCGATAATGAAATATACCAATAGCAATTCGCCTATAGCTAAAAGCGTATCGCCAGGTACACGCAACCAACGAATAATCTGCATTGTGTCGGTATGCATAAATTCTTCAGAACGCGCTGACCAATAGCCATTTTGGATAGCTTCTACCGCTTGTAAAATTCCTATAGGCAATAGGCTGCCTACTAACATTACAAACAGCCCTATATTGATAAGCCAAAATGACCAACCGAGAATCTTGTAGTTCCAATGACGGTCGGCATACAAGCCGCGCAATACAAAGAGAATCAAACCGATGCCAAGAATACCATATACCCCAAACAAGGCAGCGTGACCGTGAACGGCAGTGGTATTAAGCCCTTGAATGTAGTACAAAGCAATAGGTGGATTGATAGCAAAACCAAAGATACCTGCCCCAAGGAAGTTCCAGAAGCACATAGCTATGAAGCAGTAAATAGGCCATTTATAAGCTTTAATCCACTCGGTTGTTTTAGACAATTGGTAGTTGTGGTATGCCTCGTAACCGATGAGTACCAAAGGCACGATTTCGAGCGCACTAAAGGTAGCCCCTAATGCCAATACCCCTGTAGGTGTAGCACTGAAGTATAGGTGGTGGAAAGTACCCAATATACCTCCTGCTAAGAATACAATAGTAGAGAAAAGTACGGCTGTACTTGCTACTTTGATGCGCAACAAGCCCAAACGAGAGAACAAGAAGGCTGCCACTACGGTAGCAAATACCTCGAAGAAACCTTCTACCCAAAGATGCACTACCCACCAACGCCAGTATTCAGCTATTGCCATATGTGTTTGACGACCATACATTAGTCCCGCACCGTAGAAAGCAGCAATTGCTACTGATGAAAGTACGAACAACAACAATAAATGGCGGCTTTCGTCTTTGCGTTTGAGAGCTGGAATTAAAGCTCTAACCATTAGGAACAACCACAAGAACAAACCTACGAGTAATAGAATTTGCCAGAAACGACCAAGCTCGATATACTCATAACCTTGGTGACCAAAGTAGAAGTTTTCTACTAAGCCTAACTTTTGCATTACTCCCATCCACTGACCGGCTAATGAGCCTAATACTACAATAAGTAAAGCCACGAAGAGTACATTCACCCCAAGACGTTGATATTTAGGTTCGTAGCCAGATACAGCAGGCGCTATATACAAACCTGTAGCCAACCAAGAGGTAGCAATCCAGAAAATAGCCAACTGTACGTGCCAGCTACGAGAAATAGCCTGTGGCAATACTACATCGAGAGGAATACCAAAGAAGCCGCCTCCTTCTACGCCATAGTGCGCTGTAATAACCCCAGAAATCATTTGTACAATGATAAGCAATGAAACAATCCAGATGTATTTGAGGGTTGCTTTCATTGAAGGGGTAGGCTTCATATTGCGCAAAGGATCTTCAGTAGGGAAAGTCTCGCTGGTTTCCTCTTCTTTGTTGCGAGCGTGGTAATACACAAGCAGCCCCACACCAAAGAGAAGCATTAGCACGCTGAAGCCAGACCACATCTGCAAAGAAGTAGAAGGGTGGTTGCCAATGAGCGGATCGTAAGGCCAGTTATTGGTATAAGTAACATCGTCATTAGGACGATTGGTGCTGCACACCCAAGACGTCCAAGTAAAGAAAGCGTTCATCTGCGCCATACGGGCAGGGTCTTTAATCGCATTCTTAGGAATGGCGTAATGGGTACGCGTTTGCTCGAGTGCAGGGTCATCCATAAAGAGTTTGCTATAATAGTTAGCTAACTCTTTAGCTACTTGCGCGCGCTCAGGTGAGAAAATGATAACCCCCGTTTGCTGATTGAAAGTATTGGCACGAAGCTCTTTTCGCAACTGTACCTGATACTTAGCTTGCTCTTCTTCGGGCAGGTCTTTATAGACTTTGCCGTCTTTTTGAGCATACAAATCTAATAAGAGCATAGACTCGCGGTGGAGGTAATCGGCGTTCCAGTCGGGAGCGATGTAAGCTCCGTGTCCCCAGATACTTCCTACGGTCTGACCACCCATAGATTGCCAAGCGTTCTGACCGTCTTTGATGTCTTGCCCTTCATAGAGCGTTTCCCCATCGGTAGTTACGATTTTTTCGGGGAAAGGAGGTGCTGTACGATATATTTCTACACCGAAAAAAATCAGCACCAAGAAAGAGGCTGCCACTGTAGCCCCTAACCAAATCCACAATTTTTTTGCTGTCATAATAAAATTGTTAGTGTTTTTAATTTCGGGTGCAAAGATATAAAAGATATTTCTATCTTGTATAAAAAAGGGAGATTTTTTTTATTTTTCTATGAATCCATTAGTATTCGCTCTGGTAGAGTAGGTTTATTATTCGTCACATACTCGGCTGCGCCAGCTCGCCGACTTTCCTTCGCTCATCTTATACTCATCTTATACTCATCTTATACTCATCTTATACTCATCTTATACTCATCTTATACTCATCTTATACTCATCTTATACTC